>DASVMC010000573.1:0-3487 GCA_036384555.1 Niabella sp.
AATAGAATAAAAGGATTGGAGCCAATCTTAACATCAAACACGTAAATGCCAAGGATCATGGTAGCAAGAAAGAACTGGGCAAAACTTACGATCATCATTACCGGCGCTTCCCATTCCTTGTCTTTTTTGATAACAATAAGACCCAGAACGCAGTGCCAGAACGTCCATAACAGGGTGCTGCCTTCCTGTCCTTCCCAGAAACCACTGAGAATGTATTTTAATTCCAATGAGCGGCTGCTGTGCTGCCAGGCATATTTATACTCAAATAAGTGATGATAAAGAATATGAAAAAGCGCTGCGAATATTATAATTACAGAAAGAACCTCTGTAAAGAACGAGATGCGCGCCAGTTGTAACCAGGGCTTCCGTTCTTCCGGAAGGGCAGATCGGGTTACTTTAAAATAACTGAAACTGGCAATAAATGATGCAACAAGAGATAGGATTATAAAAAAATGTCCAATTTGTCCGGGCAGTAGATCCTCGCCAATGTAATTCATTTCTTCTATTGTTTAACCGTAGCAGGAGATTGCTGAGTATTTGTGTAGTGGTTTTGGGATCTCCGGGTTGGGGTATATGCCGGGCGGGATCTTCATCCTTGTATTTGCTCGGGCATTTGGTTTGTATACTTTGGCATTCAAAAACCCCGTTGTTGTATTTTCCCTTCAGTACTAGCCGTTCGCTCAATTCAAAATTCTCCGGTTTGGGATTGTGGTATACTACATTTATCTTCTGTCCAAGACTGTCTACAGCGGTAAATTCCATAAAATTCGGGTCTTTAATAGCATCATATTGCAAGGGGGCACTTTTATCCCATTTAGCCATCAGATGTACAAATTTGCCCGGCTTTGCTTTAGCGGTAGCTACTGTATCATAAGTAGTAGTAGTTTGTAAAAAGCTTACTAAAACGGCTATTGCGCCTGCCACTAAAACCAATAAAATAATATGGATTTTCTTCATTTCCGGGATTTAAAAATTTTGGCCCGCCTGAACCGTACGGGCAGGCAAATTTACATCAAAAAATCGCATCTTTTACACTAACATTACAATTGAAGAAATGTTGTAACAGGAGTACCATTTATTTTTACAGGAAGGAGTCCTTGTTCAAAAGCAACAAGGTTTTCCGGATAAACGGCTGAGTGCTAATGCCTCATGTCTTTATTTTAAAATGATTAAATTTGCAGAATGGATAATGTACTGACAACAGCGCCCGTGTCCCTTACCCCCGGTGCTGTAAAAGAAATAAAAAAGCTGATGAGTGCGCCCGGTTTTGAGCAGGGCCAGGTGCTGCGTGTGGGTGTAAAGGGAGGTGGCTGCTCAGGTCTTAGTTATCTGCTTGGTTTTGATAAAAAGGAAGCAGCGGATAAGGAATTTGAAGTAGAAGGGATTCCCTGTATCATCAATAAAGCGCATGAGATGTACCTGGCAGGAATGGAAATTGACTGGTCCGATGGGCTGAACAACCGTGGTTTTACCTTTTCTAACCCCAATGCATCGAGTACCTGCGGCTGCGGAACCAGCTTTGCCGTTTAAATTGTATTAATGTCCCGGATTCATTATTCCCATTGCCCGGTTTGTGGTGCTGCACAGCTCCGTCCTGTTTTTTTAGTAAAAGATTATACCGTAAGTGGTGAACTATTTCCTGTTGCTGAATGTGCTGCCTGTACATTACGGTTTACACAGGATGTTCCGGAACAGGACGCAATAGGGGCCTATTATAAATCGGAATCGTATATTTCCCATACAAATACCAGCAAGGGGCTGGTCAGTAAACTGTACCAGATGGTTCGCACTAGGACCATGAAACAAAAAGCAGCCCTGGTACAAAAGTATGCAGGCAGAAAAACGGGATCGCTGCTAGATCTGGGTTGCGGTACCGGCACATTTCTGCATACCATGCAGCAGGAAGGCTGGAAGGTTGTAGGCCTGGAACCTGATGCGGATGCACGCCAAATGGCCAAACAGCTGTATAACCTGGATGTGACACCTTCTCATGAATTGTACCAACAGCCTGAAAATTATTATGACGCTATTACGTTATGGCATGTGCTGGAACATGTGCATGAGCTGCAGCTTTATATTGCACAGTTCAAGAAAATTTTAAAGGAGGACGGTGTTTTATTGATTGCGGTACCTAACTACACCAGTAAAGACGCACAAATTTACCAGCAATACTGGGCGGCTTACGACGTACCGCGGCATCTCTATCATTTTTCACCTAAAGCTATGGAAACATTGATGAAAATTCACGGGCTCCGCATTGTACGATATTTACCGATGTGGTTCGATAGCTTTTATGTGGGGATGCTGAGCAGTAAGTATAAATTCGGGCAAACCAGCTATATTGGTTCCGGCCTGCACGGATTTGCTTCAAATATGAATGCGATCGGCAATGCCAAAGCCTGCAGCTCGGTGATCTATGTGATCCGGAAGGAGGCGTAAGCAAACCTCCTCTATCCGGGAACCAGGCTGGTTCCCTAATTCCCAAATTGCACCTCATACAATTCCGGCCATTTTTTACCTGTAATATAGATCTTTTTGGTATCGGGGTCGTAGGCAATGCCGTTAGGAACGTCATTCCGGGGATCGAGCTCCGGAGCGGTTTTTTTGATCCTGTCCCAGATGGCAGTAATGTCAATCCTTCCTGTAACCTGTCCGCTGGCCGGGTCAATCTTAAAAATATAAGGCTGCCCCCATTGGTTGGCGTATACAGAACCTTCAATGAATTCCAGTTCATTGACCGAATTGATCAGGTCCCCGTTTAAAGTTATGGGTTGGGTTCTTAAAAGCTGAAAACTGTGCGGATCATAAAAGTACAGGTTGCTGGTACCATCGCTTAAGATCAGCTCTTTGCCATTATTGGTCAGACCCCAGCCCTCGGTAGCAATGGCAAATTCCCGGTGTTTTTTAAAGTTCATATCGTAGACAAAGACCGTATGCTCCGTCCATGTGAGCTGGTAAATGGTATCATTCAGAATTGTGATGCCTTCACCAAAATAGCTTTTATCAAGGTCCAGCGATTTCAGGATCTTTCCTGTAGTGACATTGGTCTCTAATAATCTGGATGGCTTGCTGCTGACAACGTTTGAATCATCTCCACCGGTACCTTCATACATCCGGCCTTTATAAACAACAAGGCCCTGAGTAAAAGAAGTAGTGTCGTGCGGGTAGGTGTTTATGATAGAATCACTGATGCTTTTTACACTGTCGGAGCCTGAAGTACCGGTGTTGTTTTTTTCATCAGTATCTGTACAGGATACAGCGCCTATTGCAAACAGGGCCGCTATTGCCAGTAAAGAAGGAGTGATTTTTATCATTCTGACAAATATAACCGAAAATCATCCGGGTGAAGGGGTGCATCAATTTATTTTTTACTGAAATGGGATGAATTAAATTCATGCGCAATGCCATCCCGATAGTCAGGACGTGTCCGGTTTAAAAGCAAAAAGGGTACTCTGCTTATTCCTGTATTGGAGGCTTCATTGTTTAC
>DASVMC010000574.1:0-5620 GCA_036384555.1 Niabella sp.
AAAGGCCCAGGAAACCCTGGATAAGGCACATATTACTTTAAATAAGAATGCAGTGCCGTTTGATGATAAATCACCGTTTGTGACCTCCGGCATCCGTGTAGGTGTTCCGGCAGTGACCACCCGCGGAATGAAAGAGGCGGATGTGGTACAGGTGGCAGATCTGATAGATAAAGTATTGATGAATGCGGATGATGAAACGGTAATTGCATCTGTAAAAGAAGAAGTTCAATCATTTATGCAGCAATTTCCGTTATACCCGGAATTATCCTGACGGATCGGATTAATTGAGGGCGAATCGTCGGTGTCCTTCAGATCGTTCAGCTCCGGATGGTAAAAACGATTTTAATAAACGGGAGCTGAAACCTCAGACCTAAAATTTTTGAACATGATTCAAAGAAAGCAAACCTTGTGGTTATTACTGGCACTCATCTGTGCAGTGCTTACTTTTAAGTTCCCTTTCTATAACGGAACAGTAATTAATGGTACAGAAGGAGTGAGCGGAGCAGAAATTACGGCTACTGATAATATCTGGCTACTGCTCCTGACCAGCGCCATTGCTTTGATCAGCATGGCCGCCATTTTTTTATACAAGAACCGTAAAGTGCAGCTCCGGCTGACCTTTATCGGTCTGCTGGCTTCAGTAGGCTTAATTGCGCTATACATCAGTTATATAAAAAACTTTCAACCGGGTGGCAGAATATCCCTGTCCGCGCTGTTGACCCTGGGTATAGTCGTTGGGTTTTTTTTCGCGTTAAAAGGAATCCGCAGAGACCAGAAGCTGATAAGAGATTTGAACCGGCTGCGGTAAGGATTCCCGCGGCATTTTTTGATTTGTTGGATTGATTAAAATACGGGTCATGGCAAAAGTAAAAGTCGGATTGGTACAAATGAGCTGTGTTACCGATAAGCAGGCAAACCTGAATAAAGCGGTTGAAAAGATAAAAGAAGCTGCGGCCAAAGGAGCACAGATCGTTTGTTTGCAGGAGCTTTTTACCTCTTTATATTTTTGCGATGTAGAGGATTATGAAAATTTTAAGCTGGCGGAAGCCATTCCCGGTCCGTCAACAGAGGTATTGGGAAAGCTGGCAAAAGAGCTGGGGGTGGTGATCATCGCTTCACTGTTTGAAAAACGTACCGAAGGATTGTATCATAACACAACAGCTGTGCTGGATGCAGATGGTACTTACCTGGGAAAATACCGGAAAATGCATATTCCGGATGATCCTGCTTATTATGAAAAATTTTATTTTACACCCGGAGACCTGGGTTATAAAGTATTCAAAACAAAATTTGCCACCATTGGGGTGCTGATCTGCTGGGATCAATGGTACCCGGAAGGCGCCAGGATCACAGCGCTGAAGGGAGCGGAGATCTTATTTTATCCAACTGCAATTGGCTGGGCCACCACACAGGATGAAGCCACCAATACAGAGCAGTATAATGCATGGCAAACGATCCAGAGAAGCCATGCCGTGGCCAACGGGGTGCATGTGGTCAGCGTAAACCGCGTTGGCCATGAGCAGGAAGGGGCAATGCAATTCTGGGGTGGTTCTTTTATCTCCAACCCCTTTGGTACTATAGAATACCTGGCTTCGCATGACCAGGAAGAAGTACATGTGCAGGAACTGGATCTTGCAAAAACTGATGTATACCGGACTCACTGGCCTTTTTTAAGAGACCGGAGGATTGATAGTTACGCACCCATAACCAAACGATATATTGATGAGGAGTAGTGAGCATCTGGGAAAGACCGAAAGTTGAAAGATGCGGAGTCGGAAAGACCGGAGGATGGAAAGTTAGCAAGTTAAACAGCAACATCATTTCTGGCGATGATTTAAAAAAAAGTATATGCTTTATACGAAGAAATATTATGTATAATCAGCGCGCTTAGAAAAACTTTGAATAACTAAATAATATTTAGTATAAATGAATTCGCTTCATTCATCCGACTTTTTCAACTCCGGGCTCCCGGACTTTCCAACTCCGGGACTAACTCCCAAACAACAAGGCTACCGCTTCCCGGCTGAATGGGAACCTCACGAAGCTACCTGGTTAAGCTGGCCGCATAAGGAAGCCTCCTGGCCGGGGAAGATCGCTGCTATTTTTCCTTATTACGCGGCCTTTGTAAAAGAACTGACGCGGGGAGAAATTGTGCGGATCAATGTTGCCGACGAGACGCAGAAGCAGGAAGCCTCCGGCCATCTGGAAACTGCCGGCGTTGATTTTTCAAAAGTGGAGTTTTATTTTAATGCAACCAATGACGCCTGGTGCCGGGATCATGGTCCTGCCTTCCTGGTGAAGCCTGGTGCGGCGTATAAAAAAGTCATTGTAGACTGGAATTATAATGCCTGGGGCAATAAGTATCCTCCTTATGACCTGGATGATGTGATTCCCACCAGGATCGGGGCGCAACTGAATATTCCTGTTTTTCACCCCGGTATTATCATGGAAGGGGGCTCTGTGGAATTTAACGGCAAGGGGACCATTCTCACTTCTACAGCCTGCCTGTTAAATGAAAACCGGAACCCACACCTGAACCGGCAGCAGATTGAAGAATACCTGTATAACTATTATGGCGGGGAACAGGTGCTTTGGGTAGATGAGGGCATTGAAGGGGATGATACCGATGGACATATTGATGACACCATCCGGTTTGTGAACGAGGACACTGTGCTTGCAGTTGTTGAAGAGGATAAGAGGGATGAGAATTATGCATTGCTGCAAAAAAACCTGGAGCAACTGAAAGTCATGCGCCTGCTGAACGGCAAACAGCTTAATATTATAGAATTGCCTATGCCGGATGCGGTGATCTGGGAAGAACAACGCCTGCCGGCTTCTTATGCCAATTTTTATATAGCCAATAAAACAGTGATCGTGCCCACTTACCGCTGTAGCAAAGATGATAAAGCGTTACAGCTGATACAAAGCTGCTTTAAAGACCGGGAAGTGCTTGGCATTGATTCTACCGAAATTATCTGGGGGCTGGGAAGCTTCCACTGTTTAAGCCAGCAGGAACCAGCGGTATAAGATCTGTTAACTAATGGGAGTCCACTGATTTTTTTAGTTGCATGTAAAATCATCCAAAAGTTTGGATGAGGTAATGACGTGTTTTTACTGCAATCACCCTTGCGGTTATTGCCAGCGCCTGTGGGAAATTATCTATCTGCGCTTCCGCCATCTGCAGAAGTTTGCGTATTCAGAGGGATGTAATACGAAAAGTGGGAAAAATCAGAAAAAAATCAATTAACAGGGTATTATTTTCCTCCACAGCAAACTGCCATCGCCATAGCTGAGAAAGCGGAAATTAGTGTTCAACGCATATTCATAAACTTTTCGCCAGTCTTCTCCTATAAATGCGGCAACCAGTAACAGCAGCGTGGATGCAGGCTGGTGGAAGTTGGTTACCAATCCCTGTACAATTTTAAATGGATAGCCGGGAGCTATGATGATTTGTGTTTTTGCAATCAGCTCCGGCAGGTTGTTTTGCTTCATGTACTCCAGGAGTGCATTTAATGCCGCAGCTAATGGAATCTTCTGCAAGGCTTCCTCATAAGCATCCCATTGATGCAGGTAAGGTAACCTGTTATCAAAACAATGAGGATCCTGTAATAACCGGGCGCCCAGCCAATACAACGATTCAATCGTTCTGAGAGACGTGGTGCCAACGGCAACCACCGGTTCCTGCTGCTGACGGATTATTTTTTGTATAAGCTCCGGCTGCACCACTATAAACTCTGCATGCATTTCATGATCATTCATCACAGCCGCTTTTACCGGCTTAAAGGTTCCTGCCCCCACATGCAGCGTTACAAAATCTGTTTGAACAGGTTTTTGAGCCAGTTTTTGCAGGACCGCATCAGTGAAATGCAGCCCGGCAGTGGGAGCGGCTACGGAACCGTCGTGCCGGGCATATACCGTCTGGTAACGTTTTTCGTCTTCCTGGTCTGCTTTCCTTTTTATATAGGGCGGCAAAGGAATCTGCCCTGCTTTATGTAATACTTCAGCAAAGCTCAGGGTTGCAGGAGCCCAGCTGAACTCAATAACAAAGCAATCTGTCCTTTTTTCGATCAGTTTTGCTTCAAGGACAACAGTGTTGGGCTGGTCAGGGATAACAAGGCGCAATACCTGCCCCTGTTTCCATTTGGAAGCGCCACCAACCAGGCAGAGCCATAAAACCCGTTCCTGCTGCTGCATCGCAGTTATGATATCAGCATAGGCTTCATGCGACTCAAGACAAAATAATTCAATTTGGCCGCCTGTCGGTTTTTTGAACAGCAGCCGCGCGGCCACTACTTTTGTGTTATTAAAAATGACCAGCGAGCCGGAGGGAATGTATTGATCAATGTGCTGATAGGTGTCGGCTGTCAGCGTACCGTTCTTGTAAATGAGCAGCCTGGACTGATCCCGTTGCTGTAACGGGAAAAAAGCAATTTTATCCTCCGGAAGAGGATAGGTAAAGTCGGCTATATTCAGGTTCTTTGGATGCAAATGCGAATTGTTTTAGCAGAAAAGGGCAAAGTTAACCGAATTGAAAGCTGTAAGCTGTTTTTTTGATCTTCCTGATTAAAAAAAGCATAGCTTTAAATTAATTTATATTCCTGAAACAGAACAAACATGAGGCTTTGCTATCCGACCTTATTCCTGACCATTCTTTTGATGAATGCTTCCCTCTTCTCCTGCGAAACAAAAAACAAGGAGCCTGAAGTTGCTGCTGCCGTTTCCCCTGCTGCTGCAAATAAACTGCATATCTATTCAGATGATTGGTATGATTCAAAATGGACCTATAATCATCGGGGAAATGTAAAATCAATGGTCAGTACAATAATACAGTTGCACACAGAGCCTGAAAAAAACGATACCGCGGAAACAAAGGTCTGGTTTGACGGTCAGGCGAGGATCATGCGTCTCCGGGATCGGTATGACAGTACGGAATATTATTATGAAAGGACGAACGATGACCGGCCGCAGCTCATTACCTCTTTCAGGGATAAAAAGCCCTATCAGTATCGCTACGCTGCTTATACCACTGAAGGACAGCCGCTGATTGAATGTGATATGAGCGCAGAACCTGTACGGGGTAGCAGTATTTTTTTTTATGATTACCATAAGGGAAGTTATGAGCGCTTTTATTTTACCGACTCGGCGCAGGTTTATGGAATTGACTCCATACGGGTTTCGGAAGGAAAAGGCAGGGTGAACGGCATACTGATCAGTAAAGAACTGATCCCCTTTGAACCCGAAGCAACTGACAGCATCCTCGAAAAGAACAGTTATGATTTTTATACCATTGACCGGATCAATAAGCCGGAACAGAACAGGACCTATATCGTCCATAAGAAAAAAGAGCCCGACACCTGGATTGAGATCAATTTTAAAAAAGAGTACGATGACTGGGAGGCGGATAACTGGCTTTATTTTGAACACGGCTTATTAATGAAAGATATACCGGTTACGAATAGCCTGCTGTTATCTTATTTTGGTACTGTTTACACTTATAATAAGGAAGGGCGGTTGATTAGTAAACGGTATGATAGCTTTAGGAACCCGGGAAAAGAAGATTATTATTCGGATGTTCTTTCGGCCTATGATACGCTGGGAAACAGGATCAGCGTGATACGAA
>DASVMC010000575.1:0-2602 GCA_036384555.1 Niabella sp.
GGTAATCTTTTAAGGAACGGGGAAACCGGGAAAGTACAAATGAAGCTGTCCGTCAGGAACGCCCTGGTCATTCCCCAGAAAGCCACCTATGAACTGCAGGATAAGGTGTATGTTTTCATAGTAGACAAAAACAATAAGATCCACTCCAGGAATATTACTGTAAAGTTTGAGCTGCCCAATCTCTACGTGGTCGACAGCGGGCTGGAGGCAGGAGACACCATACTCCTGGACGGATTGCAAGCTGTTAAAGATGATCAGAAAATAAAGCCGGTATATGTGACTCCCAGCGAGGTGGTCAATAAGCTGCAATTGATTAACGAATAATTTTTACAGGAAGAAAAGAAACAATATGTTTAGCAAGTTTATAAACCGCCCGGTGCTGTCTATTGTCATTTCCCTCATCATTGTGTTCCTGGGTATACTGGCCATAACACAATTGCCGGTCACACAGTTTCCCTCTGTTTCCCCGCCGAAAGTAAATGTTACCGCGGAGTACCCTGGTGCCAATAGTGAGTTATTGATAAAAGCCGTTGTCATTCCGCTGGAACAGGCCATTAACGGGGTTCCGGGTATGAAGTATATGGAATCGGACTGCGGTAATGATGGGGAAGCAAGCATCCAGGTGGTATTTAACCTGGGTACAGACCCCAATATCGCTTCTGTAAACGTACAGAACCGGGTAGCCGCAGTTGTGAATAAATTACCGCCGCTGGTAGTACGGGAAGGCGTAAAGATAACCAGGGAAGAATCCAACATGCTGATGTATGTGAACCTCTATAGTGATGATCCGAAGCTGGATGCAGGATTCCTTTATAATTTTGCCGATCTGAACCTCCTGGCCGAATTAAAGAGGGTAGACGGCGTAGGGTTTGCAGACATCCTGGGGGATAAGGAATACTCGATGCGCATCTGGCTGAAACCGGATCGCATGCTGGCCTATAAAGTAACAGCCAATGAGGTGATGGAAGCCCTGAATCAGCAAAGTATCGAGGCTTCACCGGGGCGGTTGGGAGAAAGCTCCGGGAAAAAATCGCAGGCATTTGAGTATGTACTCAAATATACCGGGCGTTTCAGCAAAAAAGAAGATTATGAAAATATTGTTGTAAAAGCCAGTGCCGACGGGCAATTGCTGCACCTGAAAGATATTGCAGATGTGGAGTTCGGAAATACATTTTATAATATTTACTCCAAGCTCAACGGAAAACCCTCGGCGGCCATTGTTATTAAACAATCCTATGGAAGTAATGCCAGTGAGGTCATAAAAAATGTAAAAACAAAACTGGCAGAAATACAGTCGGCCACTTTTCCGAAAGGGCTGCACTACGAAATCAGTTATGATGTATCCAAGTTCTTAGATGCATCTATTGAAAAGGTGGTACATACCCTTGTGGAAGCTTTTCTTTTAGTTGGGCTGGTGGTATTTCTGTTCCTGGGCGATCTGCGATCTACATTGATCCCGATTCTTGCCGTACCTATCTCTTTAATCGGAACGTTTTTCTTTATGCAGTTCTTTGGCATTACACTGAACATGATCACCCTTTTTGCGCTGGTGCTGGCAATTGGTATTGTGGTGGATGATGCCATTGTGGTAGTGGAGGCTGTACATGCAAGAATGGAAAATGAAAACCTGAAACCCAAGGCGGCAACGGTAGCAGCTATGAAGGATATCGGAGGTGCTATTATAGCAATAACGCTGATCATGGCGGCGGTATTTATACCCGTATCATTTATGTCCGGACCTGTAGGTGTTTTTTACCGGCAGTTTTCCATCACTATGGCTACGTCCATTATCTTATCCGGTATTGTAGCGCTTACATTTACCCCGGCTATGTGTGCCATGATCTTAAAAAATACCCACGGCAAACCAAAAAGAAAAACACCCGTCAACCGGTTTATTGGCGGTTTTAATAAATGGTTTAACAGCCTGCAGGGGAAATATAAAACACTTCTGGGCGCTATAGCAGGCAGAAGGATTGTAACCTTTCTGGTACTGGCCGTTTTTCTTGCGGGTACCTGGGGCTTCAGTTCCTTGGTGCCTTCCGGCTTTATACCCAATGAGGACCAGGGTATGTTTTATGCTGTTATATTGACACCCCCGGGGGCTACGCTGGAGCGCACGGATGAAGTGGCCGCCCAGTTACAGGCCATTGCATCCAAGATGCCGGATATCCAATCCGTTTCTTCCACAGCAGGATATGAGATCCTTTCCGAAGGTACCGGTTCTAACTCAGGTTCCGTTTTGATCAATCTCAAAAACTGGAGTGAGCGCAAACACACCATGGAACAGGTAATGGAAGAACTGGAAGAAAGAGCAAAAAACATAAAAGGGGCCACCATAGAATACTTTCCGCCTCCGGCCGTGCCCGGTTATGGAGCGGCAGGAGGCTTTGAGCTGCGCCTGTTAGACAAGGCAGGAACGGGCGATTTTCATTTGATGGAACGGGTGAGCAAGGATTTTGTAAAAGAGCTGAACAAGCAGCCCGAGTTAAGTTCTGTATTTACGTTCTATAGTGCCAGCTTTCCGCAATACCTGTTAGCGGTAGATAATGATAAGGCCCAGCAAAAAGGCATTAATACAGATGATGCGATGGACAATCTGTCT
>DASVMC010000576.1:0-2974 GCA_036384555.1 Niabella sp.
CCTATCGCTGTAACCGGCTGCAAACAGATTTTTCAGGCATTGCCAGTTATTTAAATTAAATATATTTTATCTTTTCGGTTATTTTAATTTAAAATAAATCGCGTGAGCAATAAAAAGGTCTCCATGAAGGATATAGCCAAAGAGCTGGGGGTTTCTGTAGCCCTGGTATCTTATGTGCTGAATGGGAAAAAAACCGATAAGATTAATGATCATACAGCAGCAAAGATTAAAGCACTTGCCGCGAAGATGAATTATTCCCCTAACCAGATTGCCAAGAGCTTAAAAACAAACCGGACCTTCACATTAGGACTGATCGTTGCGGATATATCGAACCTGTTTTATTCCTCAATAGCAAAATATATTGAAGAGGAGGCAAACGCGTATGGGTATCATGTAATATACGGCAGTGCTTATGAAAGTCCGGACCGTTTTAATTCGATTCTGAACCTGTTGTTATCCCGCCAGGTAGATGGGTTTATTCTGGCCATCCCGGAAAATGCCGAACATTGTATCCGGTTACTTACAGATCTGAATCAGCCTTTTGTAGTCATTGACAGGAAATTTGAAGCGTTTCCTGCTGCCCCTTCAATAATATTGGATAATAGGGATGCTTCGCAATGCATCGTAACGCATCTTGTTGAAAATGGTTTTAAACGACCGGGACTGATCACCATTAACAGGAACCTGGTTCATTTAAAAGAACGGAAAGCAGGATATGTTACTACCTGTAAATCACTTCTTAACCAGGCACCTTTCGTATACGAACTGGAAGAAGAGCGCCTGGAGGAGCAAATACAGGAGGTCATCCGGAACAGCGTGTTCCGGGATAAGGTAGATTGTTTGTGTTTTTCTACCAACAAGGTTGCCATGGCAGGCCTCTCAGAAATTGCTGCTATTAATGCCGTTGTGCCCGATGAATTGGGTATCGTTTGCTTTGATGAAGCGGAAGCGTATAAATTATTCCGCACGCCAATAACGTATTTCAGGCAGCCGCTTCAGAAAATGAGCAAGGTAGCGGTTGATTACCTGATAGATCAGATAGGCAATAATGGCAATAATCTGAACAAAAAGATCGAAGAATTCAAAGGTGCGCTTGTAATTAATAAATCATCTGTCAAATAGTCAATCATGGTTATGGATATCAAAATAAGCCGATCAATTAAACGGAACCTGGTCCTGCTCTTTTTTGTAGCAATTTGTGGAAAGGGAATGGCGCAGATCACGATGCCGCGTTTCTTTTCTGACCACATGGTGCTGAAAAGCGATTCTTCAACTTTATTCTGGGGATGGTGTAAGCCTGGCCGGACCGTTTATATAAAAGCCAGCTGGTTACCGGATACGTTAAAAACAGTAGCTGCCGGTACTTCCAGGTGGAAGGTGGATCTTCCTACCACAAAAGCCGGCGGTCCTTACAGCATTGTTATTATTGCTGAAAAAGATACGGCAACGATCAATGATGTGCTGATGGGAGAAGTATGGATCTGCTCCGGCCAATCCAATATGCAACGCAGCGCTAATGAAAAATTGCCGCAGATGCTGGAAGTATTGCACGGGCCGTTTAATAAGGATATCCGGATACTGAACGTAAGGGATATTGCTGCCCCATGGCCCCAGGAGAACATTTATGATCAGTGGGCGCTTTGTGATTCCCAGTCGCTGCGGCCCTTTACAGCGATCGGCTACTTTTTTGCTCAGAAACTGAATAAGGAATTAAATGTTCCGGTAGGTATCATTAACGCCAGCTGGGGTGGTACCTGCGCAGAAGTTTGGCTGCCTGCCGGGGACGTACTATCGGATTCCTTGCTGGCGCAAAAAGCACGGCTGCAGACCCTGGCGCCCAGGAAGCCGAACCTGCCCGGTGAAGCCTGGAATGCTATGATCTTTCCTTATGTAGGGTACAGCATTTCCGGCGCCTTATGGTATCAGGGGGAAAACAATACGGTTTCCTGGGATGGTTATGCAGCTCTTTTCGGGAAGCTGATCCAATCCTGGCGGGCCGGCTGGAAGGCTGATTTTCCTTTTTTCTTTGCACAGATAGCACCGTACAATTATAAGAACAAAGGCATTCAGAAAGGCGCCCTTGTCCGTGAAGCGCAGAGCCAGGTGGCGCTTTCGGTTAAAAAAACAGGGATGGTGCTGACCTCAGACCTGGTGAATGATATCAATGATATTCACCCGCTGATGAAAAAAGAGGTGGCATTGCGCATGGCAGATCTGGCCCTGGCGGACGTCTATCATCAAACGGCAAAAAATGTGCAGTCCCCGGTGTATAAGGACTATACGATTGAGAAGGATAAGGTGATCATCTCATTTCATCATATGGAGCAGCAGCGGTTGCAGGTAAAAGGCGGGGGGCGGATCAATGACCTGTATATTGCAGGAGCAGACCAGCAGTTCCTGCCGGCAGAATATAAAATAGAAGGGAACCGGCTGGTTGTCTTTAATCGTAAAATTAAACAACCTGTTTCTGTACGGTATGCATTTTCGGATACAGCCCTGACCAATCTTTATTCAACAAACGGGTTGCCGGTATCCTTATTCAGGCTGGATAAATGGAATATCCCAACCAACAATTAGAAAAAGCTATGCGTATTATTTACTGTTTTTTGGTTTGTCAGCTGTTTTTTTCCTGTATCCCGAAAGAAAAAAAGGATGCTGCCAAAACTGCTGCTAAAGACAGCACCCAGGTGTATGTATCCCGGAAAGATCTTTCTAAAATAACAGTGGGGTATTGCACCCCCACACTGGATGCGCCGTTTTATGTTGCCCTGGAGCAGTCAGTGAGGGAACATGTTTTGCACTATGGAATGCAGTACCTGACAACAGACGGCCAGGGTGACATTAATAAACAGGTACTTGCGGTAGAAGATCTATTATCAAAAGGTATAAATGTGCTTATTTTGAATCCCCTGGATCCAAAGGCATTGATCCCTGTTGTTAAGAAGGCCAAAGAGCAGGGTGTATCCGTATTTAT
>DASVMC010000577.1:0-4262 GCA_036384555.1 Niabella sp.
TCTATCGCTATATGAAAGAGCTGGTAGAGCAGGGTTATGTATACCTGGCACAGCCACCCTTATACCTGGTAAAGAAAGGAAAAGAAGCGGCGTATGCTTATAATGAGGAACAACGCAAGGCCCTGGTAGAGCGCTTGGGAGCCGGAAGAGAAGACTCCGTTAACATTCAGCGCTATAAAGGTTTGGGTGAAATGAACGCAGAGCAATTATGGGAAACCACCATGGACCCGGATAGAAGGACCCTGAAACAGGTTACCATTGAAAGTGCTGCAGAATCAGATCGTGTATTCAGTATGCTGATGGGAGATGAGGTGGCTCCGCGCCGTGAGTTCATTGAAACCAACGCGAAATATGCAAAACTGGATATTTAAGCGGTTGGTATTTCAAAATTGATTTTACTGAAGGCGGAATGTCCTGCTGAGGTGTACGTATAAAGACCTTTGTTCAGAAATCAAATGCAACCATCAATGAAACAGTTCTGGGTCTTAGGAAACAGCGGTCTGCAGCAATAAGAGCGCGGCAGCCGGCAATGTTTTACAGGAATATATAGGCTGCTACATATTTACTTGTTTATCGCAATAATACCAATTATTCATAAGTGTGTAAAATCCTGTTACTTGTGATGGGAAAGGACAGAGGGGAGGTATAAAGCGGCGCTGCTTTATGTAAGCAGAATGACCGGCAACGGATAAAAATGAAAATGGCTGTACCGGAACTCAGTACAGCCATTCATTCTATTATGTAGAAGCGTTATTTCAGCAGATTCTGCCGGATCAGCTTGATATTATGGCTTTTGGCAAATTTTTCCTGGGCTTCTGAAAATTTCGCATCAAGGTTCTTGCCTTTTTCCGAGTCTCCCATTAACAGGGCTTGTGCTTTTTGCAATTCGGCAGGATCAGGGTTCGCTGCAAATTGTATGCTTAACCATTGCTGGTAGTCTTTTGTATAAAACTGGTTCATAAAAGTAAGGGTTTCCTCCAATGCCGCCTTCATACCAAAATCATCTCCGTTAAAGTTTAAGCTGTCCAGTCTCTTCTGGGTAGTTCCGACAAAGGTTGCAGCAGACCTCATCAGCTGACCCGCTTTAGCACTGTCACGGCTGGCAATAGCAGCACCTATCTGATTTTCAGCATTGACGATATTGAGACCTGTTTCCTGCTGTATTTTTACCAGGCCATTGTTATAATCAACTGCTTTTTTCTGGTTCAGACCACAGGAGCCCAGTGTTATGGCGCATAAAACGATTAGCATTGTTCTTTTCATAATTATAAAATTTTTGCGAAGATAAACGCTTCCTGTGAAATGGAATGTCATTTCTTGGGGTTCAGGAATTCCTGTATATACCGGGCAATTCTTATTTCATCGGGGTTCAGCGGCTCAGGGCGTACTGCAAGAAATTTCCGGTAGTAGCCGGCTGCCTTTGTACGGTCTTTTAAATGCAGGTCATACACCCTGCCGGCAAGAAAGAGGTCCAGCGGGTCATGGAAAATATAATAGGAGGTATCATATAAAGCAATGGCCGCTTTATAGCTCTTTACGGCTTCAGCATTACTGCCTTTTGCCCGGAGGTAAGTTGCTGCCATTTCCTGTATATTAAACTTTATACAGGTAGAAAGCAGGGAGTCGCTGACTGCAAACTCTTTTTTATCGGCATATGCCAGTGCTGCTCCGTAAGCAATGCTTTCACTCATCCTGTTACTGAGCTCCATCCAGTGATACAGGCTGATGACACTGTCTGGTTTACACGTATTCAGGTAGCTGTATAAAAGATGTACATACGGATTGGAACTGCCTCCCTCCAGCTTTTTATACAATTCTCCCCAACGGATAGCTGCTGCATATCTTTTGGCATCAAAACACAGACCGATCTTCTGGGCAATTGCAGGATCATAGGTCGTGTCTGTGGCCAAAAACCGGTCAATGATGTTTTCAGCTTCTTCCGGCTGTTTCTGTTTCCCCAGGTAAAAAGCCAGGTCGCACACCACACTTCCCGCGCCGGGATTTAATGCATAGGCTTTTCTGATATAGCTAAGCGCAGCATCCAGGCTATCCAGGCGGGCCAGCTCTTTCGCTGCTGCCTGCCAGTATTTATACCTGTCGGGTTGCAGCAGCGTAAGGTTTTTATAATAGAACAGGGCCGTGTCAAACTCCCGGCCCTGTTCTGCTAATAAGGCCAGGTACAATTGAGGCGCCTGCAGGGAGTTATCAAGCCCGTACAGCTTTGTAAAAAAAATCTTTGCTGCGCCTAATTTCCCATTCACATAGTTTGCATAGCCAAGATCCAGCAAATAGGAGACATCATCCGTCGGTGGAACGCTTTTTAAATAGGCCAGCGCCTGCTCATAATCCTGGTTCTGATAATAGGCCTGCAACTGGTTACGGTCATAAGTAACCTGTCCGCTGGCAGAGAGGCTTATAATTAATATTAATTTGATAACCAGAACTTTAGATAGTAAATTAACCTTCATAGGACGCTCATTTTTTATATAAATATAACTAAAAAATTAGTTTTAAAACCTTTTTCAGACCGATATTTAGGCTATTCTTTGGATAAAAAGCCTTAATTTCAAATTTTTAAATCAAAAATTATTAATTATGGCAGATGCAACTCTTACAGCTTACAACGTGAAAACAAAAGAAAAGAATGTACCGATCCAGGACGCTGTAATTTCCCGCACAGCTAAAGGGGGATATATTGCAAAAGGGCATGATGGTAAAGGAAATAAGTTAACCTCCCTGTTAGGAGAAGAAAAAGCGCTGGCTGCTATTAAAGCCGGTGTTGCAAAGCAAGATTGGTAACGCAGACTTACTGAATTTTATATAGCCCGTCTTTAGTTTAACTAAAGACGGGTTTTTTATGCGGTGCTGAATCTCTTGCCGGTACCGGAAGCGCTTCGTATGAATAACACATGGAATGAGCTATATTGTTTGTCTGTTTTATAAGGTAGCGAAACGATAACTGGCAACCAGCAACCGGAATAAGATCCATTCATATAACGTACTTTCTGCAATAGCTCAACTGCTGTATAGTGGAAGCTTTCCCTGCAAAAGAAGTTCGTCTCAATGATAACGTTTGCGTAAATAAATAAGCAGATTCCTTTTTCCGGCAGGGTATTTCAACTTAACTTGGCCATCTATCTTAGCTTGTTTTCAATTGAAAAAAGTTTTACCAAAAAGAGATCGGTTTTAAGCAGATCAATTATAAAAATACGGTACCTGAGGCAGGAGGCCGCCCTTACAACAAGGGATGCTGCTTCTTTTAAATAAGGATTCATGCGGAAAATTGTATTTATTATCATTCTTCTGAGCGCCTTGCAGGCAAAGGCACAAGACACCTCTTATGCGCAGCGGATGGCGCATACAGCGATGCACCTGTGGCCGGACTCATTTCCTGCACTGCCTGGTCAGCCCGCAAAATGGAGTTATGAACAGGGTGTGCTCCTGAAAGGTATTGAAGGGATCTGGCTGCAGACAGGAGATCCGAAATGGTTTCAGTACATCGAGCATTCAATGGATGATTATGTAGCAGCAGACGGAACTATAAAGGGTTATACGCCGGACAGCTACAGCCTTGATGCTATTAATAACGGCAAATTGCTCCTGACGCTGTACCGCGTTACCGGAAAAGAGAAATATAAAAAGGCGGTACTGCTTTTAAGAGAGCAGTTAAGAACACAACCCCGTACAAAGGCGGGTGGATTTTGGCATAAAAAAGAATATCCTTACCAGACATGGCTGGATGGCCTGTATAT
Organism: Niabella sp.; assembly: GCA_036384555.1. GTDB lineage: Bacteria > Bacteroidota > Bacteroidia > Chitinophagales > Chitinophagaceae > Niabella. Next base: position 3,753 of record DASVMC010000577.1, read on the forward strand.
GGCCCAGCCTTTTTATGCAGAATATGCAGGTGTTTTTGGAGAAGATACCGTCTTTGATGATGTAACCAGACAGTTTGTACTGATGGAAAAGAACGCCCGTGACCCCGTTACCGGGCTTTTGTACCATGGGTATGATGAATCCCGGTCACAGCAATGGGCCGGCAAGCAAACAGGAAGATCGCCTCATTATTGGGGAAGAGCACTGGGTTGGTATGGCATGGCACTGGTAGATGCGCTGGATTATTTTCCGGATGGGCAACCAGGTAAAGAACAGCTTATCGCAATTCTAAAAAGATTTGCTTCTGCTGTAGTAAAGGTACAGGATGCAAAAACAGGCTTATGGTATGATATTGTGAACCTGCCCGGAAAAAGGCCTAATTATACGGAATCCTCCGCATCGGCTATGCTGGTATACACGTTGGCGAAAGGCGTACGGAAAGGGTACCTTACTTCCGGCTATCTTGAAAATGCAGTAAAAGGATTCGATGGGCTGATAAAGCATAAAATTAC
>DASVMC010000578.1:0-1845 GCA_036384555.1 Niabella sp.
CTGTATTTTTTAAAGCAGCTACGAGCACCAGAAATAAACATCCGCCTGCAATGGCCCCAACAATCTGCAGCCATTTATTCTTCAGCGTTTCTGTTGCTTTGCTCAGGTTCATTAACATGATTACAAAGAGGAACAGTACCATAATAGCCCCTGCATAAACAATAATATTTACGATAGCCAAAAACTGTGCGTTCATCAGAATATAATGTCCTGAAATGGCAAAAAAAGTAATGATCAACCCCAGCACACTGTATACAGGATTCTTACTGGTAATAATCATTAATGCGCTGCCAATCGCTATAACCGTTAATACCCAAAATAAAAGCTGCGTTATATTCATTTTGATCTGTAATTAAAGCCCTTAAACTCCTTCTTTTTCCCTGTTAATGGTTCCCAATGCTTTTTCATACCCTTCCGGGTCTGTAACAGGATTCGGAATCAGCAAGTCTTCTTTTTTATAAATAAATCCCTTCCGGGTATAATTAGACGGTGTAAATGTTTGAGAAAGATAAATAGCATCTTTGGGACAGGCTTCCTCGCAATAGCCACAAAAAATACAACGCAGCATATTGATCTCGTAACGGGCCGCATATTTTTCCTCCCGGTACAGATGCTCTTCTCCCTCCTGTCTTTCGGCGGCCTCCATAGTGATGGCTTCTGCCGGGCAAGCCACTGCACATAAGCCACAGGCGGTACATCTTTCTCTTCCCTCTTCATCCCGGTTCAGGATATGAAGACCACGAAAAACCTTGCTGAAAGGGCGTTGCTCCTCCGGGTACTGGATAGTAGCTTTCTTTTTAAAGAAGTGTTTTAGCGTAATCGCCATGCCTTTAAAAATATTCACCAGGTACATACGCTCTACCCAGTTCATCGGCCTGCGATCAACGGGTTTGCTTCTGTTTGTTAATTGTACACTCATTGCTCCTTACTCCTTATAGCACTTTAAATTTTTATTTTTTATTTACCGGCTCCAGTGCAAAGCTCAGCATCCTTGTGTCACTCACTTGTACGTCAGTACTGCCTTCCTCTTTTACCTCCGTTCATCTCCTCCCTGTAGTCCGGACGCTTTATCTTTTTCTATTCATACATGGCCAACCTTACCTTCCTGCTGCTCCCTGTTCACTATACACTACTCACTTCTTCAGCCACAGCACGACCAGCGCTGTTATGATCATATTCAGCAACGCCAGCGGGATCAGCCGTTTCCAACCAAGGCGCATTAACTGGTCAAAGCGAAAACGGGGAATCGTCCACCGGATCCACATAAATACAAATACAAAGAACAGCGCCTTCAAAAATAAACAGAGGAACGTCAGCACCGCTACCCAGTTCACGCCAATATGCATGGCCAGCTTTGCCTCATCCACAAACGGAATATCATAGCCTCCAAAATAAAGCGTGGACATAATTACCCCGCTGATAAACATATTGATATATTCAGCAAACAGGTAGAATCCCAGCTTCATACTGGAATATTCCTGGTGATAACCAAAATTCAGCTCATTTTCGGCTTCAGCAAGGTCAAACGGAGTACGGTTACACTCTGCCAGCGCACAAATAAAGAAGATACCGAACCCAAGTATTTGCCAGCCGCCGCCAAAAACATTCCAGCTGGCCAGGCCTCCTAATGCGCCACCCCGCTGCGCCTCAACAATGGTGCTCATTTGCAGGGAGCCGGTCAGCATTAATATGGCGATCAATGACATTCCCATTGCCAGCTCGTAAGAGACCATCTGGGAGGCACCCCGGATAGCCGCTAATAAAGAGAATTTATTGTTTGATGCCCAGCCTCCAAGCATAATACCATATACGCCCAGGCTCACTACACCAAAAACATAAAGGATG
>DASVMC010000579.1:0-5159 GCA_036384555.1 Niabella sp.
AGGACAGACCAGTAACCTGCGCCTTAAAATAGTTCTTCATCAGGTCGAGAAAGGCAGGCGCTACGCTAAAATTGTTTTTATACCAGACAGAATTGGCCAGACCAAGATTTACTTTAGGATCTACGCTGGGCAATTTTTCCAGGAGAGTAAGGTAGGATTGGTTCAACTCATCCATTGGCAGGTTTTCCGCGCCCAGTGTTTTCAGGATCTCGTTCCGGGTGTCGTCTGTAGCGCCATTGGCAACCATTCCCATTGCCATATGCAGACTAAGTGGCGAAATGAAGATATTCTCGCCGGGACTTTTTTCGGTTTGCAGTTGTCTGAAACAGTCAAATGCAAAATCAGACAGGGAGCGATGTACGGGCGCGGAAAGTGCAATGGGTGTAATAGGAGCATCGGCCTTTGTATCTGTTCCTGTATTATTGTTTTTGGAACAGTTTGTTGTGAGGGTTAACAGGATCACACCTGTATATAAAACAGCAAGCGATTTCCTCATGGTTTACATCTTGAATATGCAACTATAACGCAGGAAATGCCCGTTTCGCAACAGCAGCTTGCTTAATTCCAGGTTTTTTTTTCTTTTTTTATAAGCATCGGTGCAAAAAAGAGGTAGTAGAACACCATCCACAGGTCCAGTAAAAGGATCCATTTTCTGAGGTCAGCTTCGTTAAGCCGCTTCATTACGGTGCTGAAAATCAATTGCTGGGCAATTGATTTTACTACCAGGATCGTTAATCCTGCTCTCCAGTCGAACCAGATACAGGTAGCGATCAGCAGAAAATAAAATAAAAAATGAGATAAACTATATAATCCCAATAATATCTTATGATTAAACTTATAATATTTGGACGTGCTAAAATGCCTTGTTTTTTGCTTTTTCCATTCAGTCCATGTTCTTTTGGGACTGCTGAGGGTATGTGCTTCCGGCTCAATAACGATAGCTGTATTCAGTTTAGTAGCTACTTTATTAATAAAAAGGTCGTCATCGCCTCCGGGCAAATGGTTGATGTCGGAAAAACCCTTATGCTCCAGGAAGAGACTTTTCCTGTAACTCAGATTTCTGCCCACTCCCATATAAGGAATGCCCGCCAGTGCATAAGACAAATACTGTAAGGCGCTGTGAAAGGTCTCGTACCGGATCACTTTATTTAAAAATCCCGGATACTTATGATAAGCGCCATAACCCAGAACGATCTCAACAGCCTCATCGTAAGGTTCCTGCATTTTCTGTAACCAAAATTCGGTAGCAGGAACACAATCTGCGTCGGTCAGCAATAATATTTCATGAATGGCCTCTCTGATACCTACCGATAAAGGATACTTTTTGCCGGGGATATGGAGTGCTTTCTGTTGGAGGTTTACTACCGTAAGGCAATGGTACCGGGCATTCAATGCTTCAAGAATTGCTGCGCTGTTGTCTTCCGAATTATCATTTACCACCAGGATCTGGTGACTGGTCTTATATTCCTGGAAAATGAGGCCGGGGATATTTTTTGCAAAATTGGCCGCTTCATTCTTTCCGCAAACGATCATGCTTACCGGGTGCTCCTGGGAACTGGTCTTCTCCTTTTTTTTGTAGAACACCAGGCGTGCAAAAAAATAGCAATAGTAAAAAAGGAGAACAGCCGTAAAGAACAACAGCGCAATAAACAGTAGGTAACCCGGAATCAGGATCAGCATGGCGCAAATATAGGCGCTAATTGTTTATTTTCGCTGAGAACGGGTTCATAGTCGATAGTATAGGTTAATAGCAAATAAAGCAAGAGAAGCTGAATACTAACCCTGATGGCAATAGGGGCTGACCTCCGCTTCAAATTATGCTGCATTTTGAATGCTACATTTCTTATTCTTTATTTCATATTCCTTATTTCTCCCCGTTGCTGTACTTTTGCCGCCAGTTATGGCGCAATTAAGTTTTCAGTTACAAGCTACAGATACACATTCTTCGGCCAGGACCGGCCTTATTACCACCGATCATGGCCAGATAGAAACACCCATTTTTATGCCGGTAGGCACTGCAGGTTCCGTTAAGGCGGTAACACAGGCACAGCTGGAAAATGATATAAAAGCACAGATCATCCTTGGAAACACCTATCATTTATATTTAAGACCGGGGCTGGATGTACTGGAAAAAGCGGGTGGGTTGCACCGGTTCAACCAATGGAAACGACCCATTCTGACGGATAGCGGAGGGTTTCAGGTATTTTCCCTGGCAGGAACCCGGAAAATAAAAGAGGAGGGGGTCACGTTTGCATCACATATTGATGGCAGCAAACATCTCTTTACCCCGGAACGGGTAATGGATATCCAGCGTATTATCGGGGGCGATATTATTATGGCTTTTGATGAATGTCCGCCGGGGGGAAGTGAATATGGTTACGCGCGCAAGAGCCTCGATCTGACACACCGCTGGCTGGATCGTTGCTGGGACCGGTTCAGCAATACGCCAGACCGGTATGGATATACGCAAAACCTTTTCCCGATCGTACAGGGGGCTACTTTTAAGGACCTCCGGAAAGAATCCTGCGATTTTGTAGCGGAGAAAAATGCTGCGGGCAATGCTATTGGCGGATTAAGCGTTGGAGAGCCCGAAGATAAGATGTATGAGATCTGTGACTGGTGCTGCCAGCATTTGCCGGAGAATAAACCCCGTTATTTAATGGGTGTAGGAACCCCGTGGAATATTCTGGAATGCATAGGTATGGGCATTGATCTATTTGATTGTGTAATGCCTACCCGCAACGGAAGAAATGCAATGCTGTTCACCACAGAAGGGGTTATTAATATTGACAATAAAAAATGGGAGTTCGATTACTCACCCATTGATGAGGGGGTGCCCAACCCCATGAGCAATTTATACAGTAAAGCCTATTTGCGTCATTTGTTTAAAAGCGGAGAACTGCTTGCGCTGACCATTGCCAGTGTGCACAACCTGGCTTTTTACCTATGGCTGGTGGGTGAAGCGCGCCGGCAAATCAATGCGGGGAATTATGCATCCTGGAAAAACCAAATGATTGTTAAGTTAAAAACCCGTTTATAGGCTCCTATCTGTTTTTCGGTTATTTTTGAAAGATAATAGTTCATGAAGAAACTTGACTGGTACATATTGAACAAGCTTTTGATAACCTTTGTGTTTTGCATGCTGCTGTTTACGGTAATTGCAGTAGCCATTGATACCAGCGAAAAGTCAGATGATTTTGTAAAATCCGGTTTGGGATGGTGGCAGATATTTACCCAGTATTATATGGGGTTTATCCCTTTTATCTGGAGCCTGCTCTTCCCGTTATTTGTTTTTATAGCAGTTATCTTTTTCACCAGTAAAATGGCATTGCGGTCAGAAATTATTGCCATACTTGCCAGTGGTACCAAGTTTAGCCGTTTCCTGAGGCCCTATATGATAGGGGGACTGTTGCTGGCTGCCGTTTTATTTTTAGGCCGGGCCTATTTTATCCCTATGGCCAATGGGCTCATGTACACATTCAAAAGAAATTATATCGATAAAAATGATGTGCTTAAACAGCGTTCTGAAGCTGCCTGTGCCACCTGTTTTTACAAACGGGTGGACGCGGATACCTATATGGGAGTGAAAAATTTTGATATGGCCGCTAAAAAAAGTAACGGCTCTTTTTTTATGGATCGGGTAAAAAAGGGGAAGGTGGTTTATAACCTGAGAGCCGAATCATTAAGGTGGGACACTACCAATAAACAAAGGCGATGGATTGCAGTAAATGTAGTCGAACGGCAGGTAGACAGCCTGGGAGAGCGTATTGCACATTTAAATGAGAAGATCGTACGCCTGAATATAGCGCCGGATGAGCTGGTTAAGGACGAGTACCTGAAAGACAAACTAACCACCCCTTATCTGAAGCGGTTGATCAGGAATGAACAACTACGTGGTACCGAAGGGCTCAATGCACTAAAGGTAGAGCTCTATAAACGAACCGCTGCGCCGTTTACCGTGCTGCTGCTCACATTCATCGGAGCGGTAATTGCCAGCCGTAAAACCCGCGGGGGCAGCGGTATGCACCTGGCGCTGGGGATTGTTATTGCGGCCGTTTTTATTATTGCAGATCAGTTTTCAACCGTGTTCTCTGTAAAAGGAAATTTTCCGCCCTTGCTTGCGGCATGGATCCCCAATATTGTATTTTCATTGGTCGCATTACAGCTGTATAAGATGGCGCCCAAATAAAAAGCTGCGTTGCCGGGAATGGGCCGGTCTTTTTTTATTTCTAAAATAGTTTTATGATAAAATTGATTGCATTTGCTGCTATCTCTCTGCTGCTGTTGTACTCCTGTGAACAATCGACGCAGCCATCCCGCCAGAAACCGATTGAGGGCGTTTGGCGATTGCTGACCGGCACTACGATTGAAAAAAAAGATACCCAGGTTACAGATTACCGGAATGGCAAGTCGTTTATTAAGATCATTTACGACGGACATTTTTCTTTTTTGGGACACGACAGGAATAAAGGAAAAGATTCAACGGCATTTTTTTCATCCGGCGGCGGTACTTTTACCGTAAAGGATAGTACCTATACGGAACACCTGGAATACTGTAATGCCCGTGATTGGTAAGACAATGACTTCCGGTTTGTGTATAAGCTGGATAAAGATACATTGCAGATCACCGGGACTGAGCGAATTGATAGTATTGGCGTGAACCGAATAAATATTGAAAAATATATACGGGAGAAGCAGCAATAGGTTCATTTTATCGGGCTGTTCCGCAGCAGGACGGGTACCTTATCAACAGGAATATTATAAAGGACATTTCAGAATAAGTGGTTTTAACTCAACCCTTTTATAGTTTATTTGTTAACTATTTGTTGCCATTGAAAAAATACTCAGATATAATTTGTTGTGGCAATTGGCTTTAGTTATCTTTAGCGCAAACCTATTTATAATAGATAATCTATATATGATATATGGAACAGTTTAAAGTGAAGTTCAAAGAGCAGGCTGATAAGCTTGGTGCAGAAATTAAGATCCTGTTGCAGGAACATGGGAACACCGTAATAGGAGAAACCACACTGGCCCAGATTTACCAGGGAATGAGGGGAATGACAGCATTGGTTACGGAAACTTCTTTGCTGGATGCCCAGGATGGTATCCGGTTTAAGAGACGCTCAATTCCGGAATTAAGAGAGCAATTGCCAAAA
>DASVMC010000580.1:0-2714 GCA_036384555.1 Niabella sp.
AAACCGGATAATTATAACCCTTTAAACCTTTAAGTACGACTTAATAAGCCCGGTTACCGGCTTATGTCTGTATGATGCGGGTTACTGATTGTCTTATAGTACTACGGTTGCGGCATAAGCAGACGGCCTTTGATCTGCAACAGTAAGCTGTAATGCAGGCTCCAGGAGAAATGTTGATGGAGCAGGCTGCGGGTTCTATAAGAATTTATCAGAAAACATAATATGAAATGATTGGAAGCGTAACTGGCGTAAAGAAGGTTCAGTTGTTTTACGTGTCGCCTGAAATAGGGGCGATTTTTATTTCGAAATGGCTAATATTGCAGTCGCAACTAAAAACTTTGAATTAGAAAAATAGGGCCGGCATCCGGGTGCCTGCTGAATAAAATACAGTGTACTCATTTGAAAACTGCAAATATATATAAAGCGATATTTGAGAATGACAGGGACGGGTTTGCAGTAGTAGATAACAGCACCGGTTTTTTTGTAGATGTTAATAAAACATTCTGCAGCATTGCCGGTAAGGAAAAAGCGTTTCTGTTATCACAGAAAGATGTGTCGGAAGTAGTCTCTTCCCGTATCCTTAAATCAAATCAAACGGAGTATCAGCAGGTGCTCAGGGGGGAAAGGAATGATTTTGAAAGAATCTTCTGGTACCGGAAAAAAGAAGGTGAGCCCAGCTGTATCAAAGTGCGTATTGCTCCTCTTGGCCGTGCAACAGCCAGCCATTCGCTGATTGTAGTGGAAGACATCACGGAAATCCAGTTTTCAAAAAGGAAATGGAAGGAATCTGAAATGCATTTCAGGCATTTATTTGAATCATCTCCGGTAGGTTTATGGGAAGAGGATTTCTCCGAGGTATTTACGCTGCTGGAAGCTTTGGATTTAATAGGCCGGCAGCGCAACGAAGTGTGGCAGTACCTAGATGAGCACCCGGATGTTGTTGCCAGGTGTCTTTCGTTTGTAAAGATTGTTGATATTAACCAGGCGGTACTGGATCAGTATAAAGTGACTGATAAAACACAGTTTTTAAAAAATGTTAATACGATCATTGGCTCGCAGGAAGGGTTTTCTGCTGCTAAGAGTTTTCTTGCCGCTATTTGCGCCAACTCCGATTCTGATTCCTATGAGTCTGCCGGTATTACAGCTGCCGGGGAGCGAATCGATTTTCAACTCAGATGGCATGTGACGCCGGGAATAGGGAAAAACAGGTACAGGCGTGTTATCCTGGCCAGCATTGATATTACCGAGATCAAAAAGGTGAACCGGGCATTGGAAGAGGCTTCATCACGTATTGCTACAATTATTAATACGATTGACGGAGTGGTTTGGACCGCAGATCCGCTGACCAGCCGGGTGAATTTCATGAGTGAGAAAATTAAAGAAATAACCGGATACCCCAAAGAGGCTTTTGTTGGCCGGGAACTGTTTACTACAAATGCAGAGTTTTATGTGAACCCGGAAATGATGAATGTATTCCGGAAGAGGGTAGCGATGGGGATCCCCGATATACTGGAATACCAGATTGTTGCACAAAACGGGCAGATCTGCTGGCTGCGGAACAGCATCAGCTTTATAAAGGAGGGCGAAACCATACAATTGATATTGGGGATTGCGATTGATATAACCGCAATCAAAAATTCAAGAATGGAACTGAACCGTTCTATGGCTGTGCTCTGTAAGCAGAATGACCGGTTGATGAACTTTTCTTATATTGTTTCCCATAACCTGCGGGCGCACTCCAGTAATATTCTTTCTCTTTGCGAACTGATTATGCATACTAAGAATGAAGCTGAACGGGAAGAACTGATCAGCCTTCTGGAGGATGTGGCCCAGCAACTGCACAATACCATGCAGGGGCTGAATGAGGTAACCAATATTCATACAACTGAAGGCATTCCTGTAGAGGAGCTGAATCTTCATGCGCATATAAATAGTTGCTATGCTATTTTGGCGGATCGTATAGCTGAAAAAAAAGTGGTCTTTTTAAATAGTGTTGATCCTTCTGTAGTAGTAAGGTACAATAAAGTATATCTCGAAAGTGTATTGCTGAACATTCTTTCCAACGCAATAAAATACAGCCATGCAGACCGGGTGCCGAAAATAACTATTGAACTTGCTGATACTCCGGATGAAAAAGTACTACGGATAGCAGACAATGGAATCGGGATCGATCTGGAACAGGAAGGAAGCAGGTTGTTTGGCTTATTTAAAACCTTTTCGGCGGATCAGAAAACAAGAGGCATCGGGTTATATATTACCAGGAGCCAGGTAGAAGCCATGGGAGGGCGTATTGAAGTGGAGAGTACACCAGATAAAGGAAGTGTTTTTAAAATCTATTTTAAATAAGTTGATCAATGCGTGTGTTTGTAGTGGATGATGACCCCGTGTATAAAATGATTGTACAGCGGATGCTTGCCGAGGATGAGTCCAGTCCCCTGGTATTTGTTTTCGGAAATGGCAGGGAAGCGTTAAATAGTTTCAGCAGCGGACCTGAAGCCGTATTGCCGGATATTATTCTGCTGGATATCGAAATGCCGGTACTGGATGGATGGGGCTTTATGGATGCGTTCCAAAAGCTGCCGGAAGAAAAAAGAAAAGGGGTAAAGATATACATTGTAACATCATCCATAGCAAATGAAGATGTGTGCAAGGCAAAGGAGTACCCGGAAATAACGGCTTATATTTCCAAGCCCGTTACAAGATCAAAAATACAT
>DASVMC010000581.1:0-4281 GCA_036384555.1 Niabella sp.
CCGGCCATACTTCCCACGGTTACAAAACGCAGGGGATGCGATTCCTGGTGCATACCCTCGCCCTGCAGGGCCTTTAGAATTAAGGAAGCCGGATGCCCCCACAGGTAATCGATCACCACATCAACCGGGCTTTTGCTATACAGCTCTTTGAACCGGGTTGTAATAGCGTCGTCCTCCTGTTTTAAGGAGAGGATCTCGTCTGCACCCAGTTGTATTAATTTTTGCAATTGCGTTTCATTACGCCCGGTAGCAATAACTGTTTGGGCCCCCAGCAATTTTGCTACCTGTACTGCCATCATGCCTGTGACCCCGGTAGCGCCGTTTATTAATACTGTTTGGCCCTTTTGCAGTTTAGCCCTGTAGATAAATGCCAGCAGGGAGCCCAAAGCCGCATTGGGCAACGCAGCAGCAGCTGCAGCGTTGATAGTTGCAGGCAGCGGCACATACTGGTTTTTATGGATAATGGCCTTTTCAGCTATAGTGCCGGATATCCCCTGCGCATATACCAGGGCTCCGTTCTCCAAAAAACCAACACAGTCCATTCCCACTACAGCCGGTAAGGTTTTATAACTGGCATAGTGCGTACCCGCTGCCCGGCCTTTATCCAGGTTTTTGACAGCTGCTGCCTTTACGTGCAGCAGGAGCTGGTCCTCATTTTCAATTACAGGATCGGGCGCTTCTTTATATACCGGCGCTGTCCCTAATTTTTCTAAAACGGCTGCTTTCATTGTTCAGGATTATTTAAGGTTTATATTTTGTCCCTGCCCGGGAAGCGGCACATAGCCGTCATCACCTGGTACCAGGGGAAACCGATGCTCTTTCCAGTCTTCTTTTGCTTTTTCAATGATGTTCTTATCGGAGCCGACAAAGTTCCAGTAAATGAACCGCTCTTCCGGAAACGGCTCGCCACCAAAGATAAAAACCGTTGTATGATCTGTTGTTTCAAATGTGCACAGTGTGCTGTCTTTGGCTACCAGCATTTGTTTGGGGCCGTAAGTGTTGCCATCACTGATTACGTTACCCTCAAAAATATATAAGCCGCTTTCTCCGTAAAGGTGTTTACCGATATTTACTTTTTGGCCTTTGGGCGTTATTATTTTCAGGAAGTATTGCGGACTGTGTACCGGCACGGGGGAGGTTTTGCCAAATGCGGTGCCCGATATCAATTTGATCTGTATCCCCTCCTGTTCCCAGGCGGGGATCTCTTCTGCCGCTATATGTGCAAAGGAAGGTGTACTTTGTTCCAGGTCTTTGGGCAGGGCTACCCAGATTTGTAATCCGTGCAGCCTTTTATCGGTCGTTCTCAGGTATTCCGGTGTCCTTTCTGAATGGGTAACGCCTTTTCCGGCAGTCATCCAGTTGACTGCGCCGGGTTGTATTTCTACTGCCGTGCCCAGGCTGTCCCGGTGCATAATAGCACCTTCAAACAAATAAGTAAGCGTGGAAAGCCCGATATGCGGATGCGGTGGAACATCCAGGTTCTGGTAATCTTTCAGAGCTGCCGGTCCCATATGGTCGATAAATATAAAAGGGCCTACCATTCTTTTTTGCCGGAAAGGCAATAAGCGTCCTACCAGAAAATTACCAATATCTGCGGCACGCTCTTCTATGATCATTCCAATATTTGACATGATGTATTATTTATCCGAATATAAAGAAAACCTGTAAAGCCAACCGGCCCTACTGATTTTTGGTTATAAGGTTCCGAATTTACCATTCTGAAAATCTTCCATCGTCTCATAAATTTCCTCCTGTGTGTTCATCACAAACGGACCATAGGCGGCTATGGGCTCTTCTATGGGTTCGCCGGCCAGCAGTAAAACAACCGCATCCTCTGCAGCCTGAATGGTTATTGTTGCTCCTTCATTATTAAAATGCACAAAACTATGCTCGGCTGCTGTTGAACCGTTCACAGTTATATTGCCTTTGATCAGCAACAGGGCCGCATTATAGTTTGCCGGAATCTGTGTGGTTACGGTACCTCCTGCTTTTAAACGGATAGTTGAAAGAGAGACCGGCGTATACGTTTGTGCCGGTCCTTCCACGCCATTGAAGTTGCCCGCAATGACATGCACCACACCGCCATTGCCGGGGATCTCGTATTTGCTCATGCGCTCTTTTCCGATAGCCTGATAATGCGGCGGCGTCTTTTTGTCCTTTGCAGGAAGGTTGATCCATAACTGTACCATTTCAAATGGTCCGCCGGTTTTTGCAAAGTTTTCTTCATGAAATTCTTTGTGCAGGATACCGGCACCGGCGGTCATCCATTGTACATCCCCTTCATTGATGATACTACCACCCCCACTGCTGTCCGCGTGTTGTACACTGCCCTTATAGGCAATGGTAACGGTTTCAAATCCCTTATGGGGGTGGGCGCCCACGCCTTTCGGAATTTCAGACGGACCAAAATCGTATTCCGGGTTAAAATCCAGCACCAGAAAAGGACTTATTGCCCGTTTTCCGGCAGCGGATGGTATAAATCCATATACCCTGAATCCATCACCGACCATGTGTGGCTGTGCAGGACGCGGAGTTATTTTTGCAATTGTTTTTTTCATACTGTTGCTCCTTTTTATAAAATTTCAATTTCGGGCCTTTTAAACCCGTCGTCAATCACTGAAAAAGAAGACCGCGGTGCAGCTGCAGTATCTGTTAAAAATGTTTCAATTTCTTTTTCCAGGTCATTGAGCGTATCATCAGTATAAGTGATCCACATACTATCGTGCTGCTGGATCGAAAGCAGTTTTTTCAATTTTATTGCTTCTGTATTTTCCAGCCGGTCTTGCTGTGTGGTAACCACATCAAAATCAATCTGCTGCATTTTTTCAATTGCTTCTTCAACCGTGGTCACCTCAACAATATTCCAATCAGAATGTTCTTTCAATTGATCGGTTACACGGTTACCAGTGTTAATTCCAAGAATAGTTGCTTTCATAATAATGACTCCTTTCTATAAAATTACAACAATGCTGCACCTTTCTTCTTAATGTAGGTTAAGTTGGACAATAGCAAGTAGGGATGCTGCACCTCAGGTCCCACACGCCCGAGCTCAATTCTCACTTCTGCATTTGAAATTCCTTATTTAAGATTCCCCTGATAGCGATCGGGACTGAAACTCATCACTGAAAACGGAGAACTCAGGGCTCAATGCTTTTCCTTACATAGCCGAAACGCCACAGGAACAGGAAACAATATACTGCCCAAAGCAGGAGCAGGTGTAGCAGCGCTTCTTTATTATCCGGCAGGGTACCGCCTGCCTGCACAATGGATTGGTAACTTTTTAAAAAAGGAGTGGTAGGCAGCAATGCGGCGATCCATTGAACAGCCTGGGGTAAAGAATGATAAGGCATTGAATAGCCGGTGATCAGAAAAAAGGGATATGAAGAGAATGCCATTACCTGCATGCCCATTAAAGGGGTCCTGAAAAAAGAACCGATGAATAGACCCATAGGAATCAGCGCTGCAATGAAAACGGCTGTCAGCAATAACAGGCTCAGGCCGCTGCCCCGCATGGGCACCCGTAACACGGTGAAATTAATAACCACAAAGAACAAACCGATAATCAGGAAGGTGACCAGGTAAAATGCTCCTTTGCCAGACAATACGGCCGAGTTGCTACCCATTTGAAAAAGGCCGGCGAACTGCTGTTCCCGCTCAATACCCATACTGGCTACAAGGCCAATTAACAATGTTTGCTGCAGGATAATGGCTAAGAGACCCGGCAACAGAAAAGCCCCGTAACTGGAATTTTCATTATACAGCGGCCGGTAGTCTAAACTTAAAGGGTTGGCCTGCTGTAATGCGGCTTCGTTGCCGGTACCCTGCCTGCTGATGTATTTCATGCGTATCCCTGCACCCAGTGTTAAGCTGATCTTGGACAGAGTGGCCGTAAGATCGCTGGAGGGCAGAAAACGGGAAGCATTTACAGCAAGCGTGATCGTGGCTTTTTGTAAACGCAGCACTTTTTCCTGTAGTCCTTTTTCCAGAAATAAATAGCCCTGTATGGTGCCGTTATAGAGCTGTTGTTCTGCATCGTCCAGACTGCTGGCGGTAACAACGTCGGCCATTTGTGTGGCGTTGAGCTGGGTAGCAATCATCCGCGATAATTCACTGCCGTCCATATCCACTACAGCGATCTTTACTTTTTCTTCCAGCTTATTGGCATAAATACTTCCATACATAAACGCATAAGCGATCGGTGCGATCAGGAAAATAAGCACCAGCGCCTTCTGGGAAGAAACAAACCGGATCTCGCGTTTTAATATGTTGAAGACCGACTTC
>DASVMC010000582.1:0-3927 GCA_036384555.1 Niabella sp.
CACCTGAGCAACTGTTTTATTTTGAGCCGCAACAGATCAGCACATATGTAAAACTTCAGAAAAGCATTTTAAAGCATATCATGTATGCCGTTAAACCGGGTGGCTATTTGCTCTATAGTACCTGCTCGGTCTTTAAAGCGGAAAATGAAGACCAGGTGCATTTTCTGGAAACAGTGGGTTTTACAGTGATCAGACAACAGGTGATTGAAGGGTATGATAAAAAAGCAGATACGCTGTTTGGCGCGCTATTGCAAAAAAGGCAATCTGAATAATGAGCCAGGCAGACAAGAACACCTGAAGACAGATGTCTTTCCCTACTATAAGATCAGCATACAAAGTCTGTTGTATCGATAAAAAAAGAGGAATAAGTCAGTAGCTTATTCCTCTTTCTATTCAATGAACAGATCTGCTATACTTCCATGTAAGCAGCTGTTGGTTCGCAGGTACAAATAAGATTTCTGTCACCTAACGTATTGTTGACGCGGGCAACGGATGGCCAGAATTTATTATGGGCTACATAGGGTAGCGGAAAAGCAGCTTCTTCCCGGCTATAGCCATGTTCCCAGTTATTGGTAACAACCGCCAGCTGGGTATGCGGCGCATTTTTTAATGGATTATCTTTTATATCCCATTCCGCGGCTTCTATTTTCAGGGTTTCTTTGCGAATGTTTTGCAGGGCATCACAAAAACGATCCAGTTCTGCTTTGTCTTCACTTTCCGTGGGCTCAATCATTATGGTGCCCGGTACCGGAAAGCTCATGGTAGGTGCATGAAAGCCGTAGTCCATCAGTCTTTTGGCAATATCTTCTGCTTCAACCTGTGCCGACTTTTTAAAGGGGCGCAGGTCAACAATGAATTCGTGTGCGCAAAGATGATTGCTGTTCGTATAAAGAATGTCAAAGTCTTCTGCCAAACGGGCACGCATATAATTGGCATTTAAAATTGCATATTCTGTTGCCATTTTAAGACCCGCTGCGCCCAGCATACGGATGTATGCGTAAGAGATCAGGAGAATAGAAGCAGAACCATAGGGTGCTGCGGATACAGCTCCTTCGTGCTCTTTCACACCCGCCTGCTCCAGTCCGTTCCCGTTAATAGAAATGGTCCTGGCCTTGTGCAGCGTTACATGTCCGGGTAAATGCCGGGTCAGGTGCTCTTTTACACAAATAGGACCCATGCCGGGGCCACCGCCACCATGAGGAATGGCAAATGTCTTATGCAGGTTAAGGTGGCAAACGTCGGCTCCTATCAAACCGGGAGCTGTCAGACCTACCTGTGCGTTCATGTTGGCGCCATCCATATACACCTGGCCTCCGTTATCATGTATGATCTGGTTGATCTCCTTTACAGTTTCCTCATAGATACCGTAAGTGCTGGGATAGGTGATCATAATTCCGGCCAGCGTATCCTTATATTGTGCAGCTTTTGCCTTCAGATCTTCCATATCGATATAACCACTTTCCAGCGCTTTAACAACTACCACCTGCATGCCTGCCATTACCGCTGATGCAGGGTTTGTACCATGTGCGGAAATAGGAATGAGCATTACTGTACGGTGCGGATTGCCCTGTGCCTCGTGGTACGCTTTGATCGTCAGCAGCCCGGCGTATTCCCCCTGAGCGCCACTGTTTGGTTGCAGGCTGCAGGCATCAAATGCAGTGATCTCGCACAAATAATGGCTGAGTTCGTCTACAATTTGTTTGTATCCGCCGGTTTGGCTTGCCGGTGCAAAGGGGTGAATATTTGCCCAATGCGCCCAGCTGAGCGGGATCATTTCTGTGGCTGCATTCAGTTTCATGGTACAGCTGCCCAAAGAGATCATGGAAGTATTTAAAGAAAGATCTTTATTTTCCAGGTATTTAATATAACGCATCATTTTACTTTCGCTGTGGTACGTATGAAATACCGGATGCGTTAAAAAGGCAGATTTCCTGGTCAGGGTTTCAGGAATATGACGCAGCTCTTCTTCTGCACTTAATTCAAATGAAACCGGGTTGGAATCATTTTCAAAGCAATTGATCAGATCATACAGGTCCTCAATAATCACCGTTTCATCCAGCGATATACCAATATGCT
The DNA here is from genome assembly GCA_036384555.1 of Niabella sp. Taxonomy (GTDB): domain Bacteria; phylum Bacteroidota; class Bacteroidia; order Chitinophagales; family Chitinophagaceae; genus Niabella. The sequence goes on from DASVMC010000582.1 coordinate 2,077, forward strand.
GATGATCGATCTGGCGCAGGTTTATTTTTTGCTGTTCTGCTTTTTCAATGATCGGGGAGCTGTTCTCTGTTTTAACAACGATCGTATCAAAATAATGACCGCTGACAAGCCGGAATCCACGGGCTTCGATGGCCTCGCCGACAATCTGTGTAAAGATGGCAATACGTTCCGCAATCTGCCTCAGGCCATCCGGACCGTGATAGACAGCGTACATAGCTGCCATATTGGCCAGTAAGGCCTGCGCTGTACAAATATTTGATGTGGCTTTTTCCCGTTTGATATGCTGTTCTCTTGTTTGTAAAGCCATACGTAATGCCCGGTTGCCGTTTGCGTCTTCGCTGATGCCAATGATACGGCCGGGAATAGTCCGTTTAAACTCATCAGTAGCGGTCATAAAGGCGGCATGAGGGCCACCGTACCCCAAAGGTACCCCGAACCGCTGGGCAGATCCTACGGCCACGTCAGCACCCAGCTCCCCGGGAGGGGTTAAAAGTGTTAGCGCCAGTAAGTCTGTTGCCATAGCTACGTACCCGTCACTGTTATGCACGGTTTCAATAAAAGAACGATAATCCTCGATGCTTCCTTTATTATTAGGATATTGCACCAGGGCGCCAAAATAGGTTTCTGTAATCGGGGCATTTTTATAATCGCCTTCAATAATTTCAATTCCAAAGGGCAGGGCGCGGGTATACAGAACATCTTTTGTTTGCGGGAAGAGCTCTGCATCAATAAAAAAATGGGGTTTTTGAACAGGTTCTGTCCTGTTTTTTAAATGGAAAAACATGATCATTGCCTCCGCGGCAGCTGTTGCCTCGTCCAGCAATGAAGCATTTGCCAGGGGCAATGCAGTAAGGTCGCTTACAACAGTCTGAAAATTCAAAAGGCTTTCCAGGCGTCCCTGGGAAATTTCTGCCTGGTACGGTGTATATTGCGTATACCAGCCCGGGTTTTCAAAGATATTCCGCTGGATAACGGAAGGTGTGATAGTTCCGTAATAGCCCTGGCCAATATAGTTATGGAAGATCTTATTCTTTAGCGAAATGTTTTTAATATGCCGCAGGTATTCATTTTCACTCATGGGGCTGGGAATATTCAGCTTGTCTTTCATCCGGATGCCGGACGGAACGGTTTGTTCCATCAATGCATCCAGACTACCAAAGCCGACCTTTTCCAGCATTTTTTCAGTTTCTGCCTTATTGGGACCAATGTGGCGCTTTAAAAACTCTTCTGATTGGGATTCTAAAATATTCATATCACTATCGAGGTGTTAAGTATAAATGAGGTGTGCAAAGTTACACGCAATTACTGAGAAAAAGCAAGGATTGACAACATGGGGGAAACAGGTGAACAGGGCGTAAAAGATCAGGTTTAAAAAAAATTAATGAGGTGCTGTTTGTTTATGTGATATTTTTAAGACAGCGAATGGTTATTTTTGATTTGCCGGTGTAATAAATAGAACTATTAGACAATGTCGAATCCAATTTTGAACAACTGGGAGAAAAAATCCAGGGAACATCGCAAAAATTATCAGCAGTTTTTGAAAAGAGCCGATCGGAATAAGGTGTTGAGACAACTTCCGGCATTGCATGAGGAAGCCTTTAAAGCGGTGGATTGTCTTACCTGCGCCAATTGCTGTAAGAACTATTCTCCCCGGTTTAAGACCCCGGATATAAAACGCATAGCAAAGGGATTGGGTGTAAAGGAAAGTGTATTTATTGATACGTATTTAAAGGTGGATGAAGAAGGGGATTTTGTTGTAAAACAATCTCCCTGCCCGTTTTTAAATGCTGACAACAGCTGTGCCATTTATGAGCTGCGGCCTTCAGACTGTGCCCGTTTCCCTTATACAGA
>DASVMC010000583.1:0-1939 GCA_036384555.1 Niabella sp.
TTACCTCTACTACCATGGACGAAGGGACCAGGGAAATGAAGCTGCCCACTCTGCTATTACAGCCGGTAGTCGAAAATGCCATTAAGTTTGGCTTATATGATACCATTGGCGAAACACTTATTAAAATTGAATGTACCGTGGATCAGGGAGATCTGTATATTCTGGTCAGTAACCCGTTTGATCCCGAAACATCGCTGCCTAAAACGGGAACCGGTTTCGGATTGAGTTCTATAAAAAGAAGGTTGTATCTTTTATATGGGAGAAACGACCTGTTATCAACGAAAACAAAGGAAAATATTTATTATACAATCGTTAAAATACCGCAACAGCATGAGTAAAGTAATTATTATTGATGATGAGTTCCTGGCAAGGAGTATGGTAAAAGAATACCTGCAGAAATATCCTCAATTGGAAATAGTAGCAGAATGTGGTGATGGTTTTGAAGGCATGAAGGCGATACAGGAATATAAACCGGATCTGATTTTCCTGGATATCCAGATGCCTAAGATCAGCGGTTTTGAAATGCTGGAACTGATAGAGGAACCCCCTGCGGTCATTTTTGCAACAGCTTTTGATGAGTATGCTATTAAAGCCTTTGAAGCACATGCGGTAGATTACCTGTTAAAGCCTTTTGACCAGGAACGGTTTGATAAAGCAGTTAATAAATTCCTGGTGCAGCAAAAGGGCAGCCATACCAATACGCAGGAGTTGCTCAATGATGTGCAATTACCTAATTCCAACAGCCGTATCGTTGTAAAAAACGGCAGCAAAATAAAGATCATTCCCGTGCAGGAAGTATTGTACCTGGAGGCGGCTGATGATTTTGTAAAGATCTTTACAAAAGATGGTTATTTCCTAAAGAATAAGACCATGTCTTTTTTTGAAAATTTCCTTCCCCAGGATCTTTTTGTACGCAGTCATCGGTCTTTTATTGTTAACATACAGGAAATTACCCGTATTGATCCTTATGAAAAAGACGGTCATGTTGCTATTTTAAAGAACGGCACCAAGATTAATGTGAGCCGTAACGGATACAGTAAGCTAAAAGCAGTATTGGGGTTGTAAGATCGTAGTGCATTTTCTGATTATTATTTGTTTGATTCTTCTTAATTCAGCAACTTTAGGTTAAAAATTTTTTAACTATGGGCAAATTTGTGATCACCAAACGAAAAAACGGAGAATTTCAATTTAACCTGAAAGCCGGGAATGGCCAGATCATTCTTACAAGCGAAGGCTATACTACAAGGGCCGCCTGCGACAATGGCATTGAGTCCGTAAAGAAAAATGCAGCCGATGACCATCATTATGAAAGAAAGGTATCTGTGAACAACAAACCGTACTTTAATCTGAAGGCGACCAATGGTCAGGTAATTGGTAAAAGTGAATTGTACGAATCTGAAGCTGCAAGAGAAAACGGCATCGAGTCGGTGAAAAAGAATGCACCGGATGCAGCTATTGCAGATGAGACGCAGGCATAGCGCTCCGGAATGGTATCTTTCAATGGCATGTGAAGCAACAGGAAACTGCTTCACATTTTTTTTGTGATCCCGGATACGATGCGGCTGCCTGTTGTCAGATTACTTTTTTTAAAGTACCCAGTTTCCCTTTCAGAGAGGGATAGGCTAAGGGAACGTCCGGCCAGGTGGTCGTTTTTAAAATGCCCTTTATATGGCTGAACGTCTCAAAAGAATATTTACCATGATAGCTGCCCATACCACTGTTGCCCCTGCCACCAAAGGGGAGGTTTTTATTCAGGTAGTGCATAGCTGCCGTATTGACGCATCCTCCGCCAAATGGGATAGCTTCCAGCCAATGCGCGGCTTCTTTCTTGTTATTGGTAAAAATATAAAGCGCAAGCGGGTTCTCATTCCGAAGGATCCAATCGGTTATTTCCTGGTCTGTTTCATAACCGATAACCGGTAACAGCGGCCCGAAGATT
>DASVMC010000584.1:0-3288 GCA_036384555.1 Niabella sp.
CTCATGGGCGCATTAATAGCTCCTACCTGTGTTTTGCCATTTTCCACATATGCAATCGAAACTGAAAAGAAAGGGATATGATTGATATAGTTAACAGTTCCGTCTAATCCGTCAATAATCCAGTATTTTTCCATAGAATCACCAATTACCTTTCCCTGCTCTTCTGTAATGATAGTTATTGATGGATCAAAATTAAACAGCAGTTCAATGATCGCATTTTCGCTGAACTTATCAACTTCCGAAACAATATCGCGTGATGATTCTTTGCTTGCTATCTGAACCTTGTCATTATAATAATCCGTCAATATATTACCGGCAGCAACTGCGGCTTTAATAGTTACTTCAAGATGACCTTTATACATGGTTTTTTATTTTATTAACGAATGCTAAATTTTCTTTCCAGTTCTGTAATAATATCTCATACAATGCTTCTCCTTCCCTGAGCCTGATAATGATTTTCAGAAAATCCCGTGGATTAAGCGCATTCATCAGTTGTTTGATATGAAAGTCGGGATCACTATCGTTCTCAAAGCAAAAAGCAGCCATTATGCCTTCCATAAGATGTTTGGGCATAACACCTGTGCCAAGACAAAGCTGTGCTGCACCTATCAATCTTTCATTCGGAGCCAATTTCCGGAAAGGTTCGCGCGCCACTCTCGCAATAGGATCGAATAACAATGTGTTGCTGAATCGCTGTATTTCTTTACTTGAATAATATTTAAGGAACTCAATATCGATCCCGTACTTATTGACAAGCATGTTTTCCATTTCGATCATCACACCATTGATGCAGGATGCTATGCTTTCATTTTTCATAGCCTCATGCATGTAGGTGGCATTGATCAGATTACCCAGGTAAGCTGCAATGCAATGAGGTGTATTATGAATGTATAGTTTCGCCATCCATTGCGTATGCAGTTCTTCCGCAGAAACATACCTGCAATCGCCACCGAGGGCTTCCACATGGGAATCAATAAAACACACACCGTTTTCTGTTACAATACTCAGCGGATCCTTCTCTGCAAATTCTTTAGGAGCCATATTGGAAGTGATCACATCAGGAACTGCAAAAACTATATTGTCATTACCTGTTGCCCTGCGCATGATAACAGGTAAAGAACTATCATTTTCAAAGCTCAATATGGGCATGGTCGTACCCATAAACTTGCTTTGCAGTTTCATGAAATTTCTTGGACCGACAGCAACCAATACTGCATCGGCCTGTTGCAATATTTCTATTTCTTCCCCATCATCAAAACAACGCTGAACAGGCACATGACAGATATCATATTGATCGTTGATGGTCATGTATGACGTATATCCTTTCTGTGTATTCATCAACTCCCTGATCCTGGGATTTGTTTCTACAAAGTAATACTCATACTTATCCTTCGTAAAAACACGGGGCAAATAACCCCGTCCTATGGCCCCGGCTCCATAAATTAGCAACTTCTTCATTAAGCAGGTTCTGTTTTGATTGTTATTGTATTTTTTGCCTCGTCCATTATTAATCTTGCCTCAGCTTCATCTTTTCCAGTAACTATAATAAAACAAACACGTTTGGTGCAATCGATATATGGCTGGATAATATCACCCAACTGATACCTAAAAAAAATATTTTCAACGCCAGGGATATTTTTAGCTTCTTCTAGACCGCCGATCTCAACGATCTTGCCAGGTTCAGGCCAGATGCTTTCCGAAAGACCCACTTTATTCTTGGTATTCTCCAGTAATGCGGAAGAAAAGTTCTCACCCAATGCGGTAAGGATAGCCGCCTTCATCACATTTTTTCCTGTTGCGGCGGGTGTCAGGTATTGGCAATCAAAACCTCCAGACAACCTCACCGTCATCTCGATAATGCGTGGCCCTTTGGGAGTCAGTATCATATCATATTTGGCAGCACCTACCTTTATTCCCAGATCGCGGGCAACATTTTCTGCCACGGTAAACATTTCCTGCTGTATTGCTGCCGGCAGATTCGATGGGCTCCTCAACCCGATTTCCATTGCATATCCATTCTCACGATTAAATATACGGTCGGTGATAAAGCATGGATGGAATTTTCCCGAAACATCAAATATTGTTTCCACTGTTTGCTCGGGGCCTTCCCAGCATTCTTCGATTAAAGCCAGCCCAGACTTGGATACCCGAATAGCTTCTTTCAAGATATCAGCAATTCCCTGCGGATCATTCTCATAAAATATTTTGGTGCCGCGACTGCCACTGCTATCGGTGTTTTTTACGATAAGCGGGAAGCCAATCTTTTCTACCAGTTCAGGTATCCTGTCCAGGTCCTTTTCAGATACAGTTACAAATTGCGGAACGGGATAATTCAACTCCTTCAATTTCTCCCTGAACTTATGTTTATTGTGTACAAGATGTGCCGTCTCTGTTTCAACGGAAGGCAGTCCAAGGAACTTTGCAATTGTCGTCATTGTTTCGGGCGCATCAATGCCTGCAGCAAGTACCCCCACAATTTGATAGCCTTCTTCCATGAGTACTTTCAGCGCGGAGACATGGCCTTCAATATCAAAAATATCGATCTGCAAAAACTTATCTGCCAATACTTCGCAAACACAATCGCTGCTATAATCACTAACGATAGTGTTTAATCCCAGTTTCTGTACTTCCGCAATAAGAGGAACCTGCAAAAGCCCTCCACCGATGATCCAGAAATACCTTGGTTTTGGTGAATTCATTTTTATTGTCTGTTTTTGGCCTTGGAAGCTTTCTTTCCTGCAGGCCTATTGGAAATACATAATACTTTCTGCCGCTAGAAACTATTTCATTTTCCTCCCGGTAATCAACAGCTCCCTGCCAATACCCAGATAGGAGAACGCCTTATAGAGTTCTTCTTTGAAAGAAGATGCACCCGCCTCAAAAAGCTTGTACTCGAATGTTTTTCGCATTGCATGACATTCCTTTCCGAGACTCGGTTCTGATAAATAATCCTTCCCCATCAGTAAAAAAATATCAATAGGGAAAGTAACCGTTTCATACACTACTTCGAGTCCAGCTTTCCTGAAAAGAGCATTCAGGCTTTTTTTATTGAAATAATTCAGATGTTCGAGAAGACTGATCCACCATTCTTTTTTATGGAAGTGCATATTGATCTTTTGCAGCACACTGAAGTCGTTTGGAACCACTATCGTTAAAAGACCATCGTCTTCAAGCATTGAAGATGCACTTTTAATAAATTCAAGTGGATCAAGAATATGTTCAAGAACCAGGTAGCTATTGATAAAGTTGAAAGTAAGCTTGTTCCCTACGAGCTCTTCAAGAGTAGAA
>DASVMC010000585.1:0-8369 GCA_036384555.1 Niabella sp.
TTTGTGCGTTTGAAGTCCGCTGAAATCGGATATACATTGCCTGCACGGCTAACCAAAAAATATGGTATCGAAACATTTCGTTTTTATGCAAACGGCACCAACCTTTTGGTATGGTCCAAATTTAAAATGTGGGATCCCGAAATGGCGGGTGATGGCCTGGGCTATCCGGTGCAGCGCGTCATCAATTTTGGATTAAATGTTAGTTTTTAATTATTGCTAAATATAAATCGTATGCGATTTTTTACTCATAAATTTTCGGCTATTCTGACGTTGTTCCTTGTATTGATGGCCTCAGGAGGGTGCAACAAGTTTTTAGATGTCGTCCCTAATGACACACCGTCTTTAGAAAGTGCTTTTTCCAACCGGTCGGTAATGGAGCGTTTTTTAAGAACCTGTTATTCCCATTTGCCGGATCCGACCGATCCTTTTTATTATCCCGCTTATTTTACCAGCTGGGATGAGTTTGACTTGCGCAGAGATATCCGGTCTAATAATTCGCAGGCGGGTTTAATTGCGCAAGGGCTGCAAAATACCAATACGCCCTATCAGGATTACTGGTCGGGAACAAACGGCGGCTCGCCCATGTATACCGGTATCCGTGATTGCAATATTTTTCTCGAGAACGCGCATATTCCCCGTGATATTTCAGAGGAGGAACGTACCCGGTGGATTTCCGAAGTAAAATTTCTGAAGGCCTACTATCACTTCTTTCTGTTAGAATTATATGGCCCTATTGTGCTGGTAAAAGAAAATCATTCGGTTTCTGCTTCACCGGAAGAAGTAAGGGATTACCGTGAACCGGTGGATGAGTGCATAGATTATATTGTGCAATTGATTGATGAAGCAATGCCCGGACTGCCCAATACCCTGCCCGATCCCACAACAGAGCAGGGACGTATTTCACAGGTGATTGCATTGGCGGTAAAGGCAAAAGTGCTGGCAACGGCAGCAAGTCCCTTATTCAATGGCAACCCTGACTATGCCGGCTGGAAGGATAACCGGGGAAAGCAGCTGATATCGCCCACCTACGATCCAGCCAAGTGGCAGCGGGCTGCTGCGGCTATTAAGGAAGCAATTGATGCTGCGGAAAGCACCGGGCATATGCTCTACCAGTTTAATAAATTCAGCGGCGGTGCCCAAACATTTGCAATGAATGATTCTATGGTGCAGCTGATGACCATCAGAAAAGCGGTCACGGAAGACCTGGATAAGAATCCCGGTGTACTCTGGGCCACCCAGGAACAGTTTGCTGATGCAAAAAGCGGAACCGGTTATGGCACACCTTTTAATTTTCCTCCTTTGGGAAACATGCTTAAATCGCTCTTCCCTGCAATGTACGCCCAGGATCAGCCTTCTTATGTAGGCTACATGACCGCATCCTGGCAAATGGCAGAACTGTTCTATACCAATAATGGGGTGCCGATTGAGGAGGACCGTTTTTTTGACTACGCGAACCGGTACAGGCCGCGCCGTGCTACTGCCAGTGACAATGTTGCTTCTTATATACCTACCGGAGAAATTACCGCCAATATGCACTTTTTCCGTGAGCCGCGTTTTTATGCGGATCTGGGGTTTGACCGGGGCTATTTTGAGCTCTCTACTACCACTGATAACGGCGGTGCCTCATTTGGCATGTACTTAAAAAGCCGGCCGGGAGAAATGTCCGGCGCCAGCTCTGCATATGCGCCCAAGAAAATTATAAGGTTTGAAACCTCCTGCAGTAAAGGGCTGGCCAATACGTTCTATACCGCAAGCAATTACCAGTTCCCGCTACTGCGTTTATCAGACCTTTATCTGCTGTATAGTGAAGCGCTGAACGAGGTAAAAGCGCAACCGGACGGAGAAGTATACCAGTGGATCGACAAAGTAAGAGCAGCCGCAGGGTTAAACGGTGTGGTATCCTCCTGGCAAATGGCTTCATACAATGCCAGCGCTCCTGCCACTAAGGAGGGAATGCGCAAAATTATTCAAAGGGAACGGCTGATTGAGCTGTCTTTTGAAGGCCAGCGTTTCTGGGATGTAAGACGCTGGAAACTGGCCGATAAATACTGGACCCTGCCGCCTACCACCTGGAGCCTTACTGCAACACAACCGGACCAGTTCTATGTACCTGCAGTAAGCGGATCGCCGCGCGTGGTTACGTTCAGGGGTTATTTGTATCCCATTAGAAAATCGGATATCCGTGTCAACACCAATTTAGTACAGACCTATGGATGGCAGTAAAGAAAGATTTTATTAATGAATAATAAAATGTGCATGAAACAATATAGTCTAATAGCAATAATAATCATTGCAGGATGTTTGGCTTCCTGCAGAAAAGATAAGAAAGAAGCCGTGGGTGTATGGAATTCAGATCCGGTAGAAATAAGTTCCGTAACACCCATCAACGGAGGCGCTACTATCGCATACAAAGTGCCCGATAATAATGACCTGCTGTATGTAATGGCGGAATATAAACGTAACGGTAAACTATTTACCGAGAAGGCTTCGGTGTATAATAACAGCATTACCATTGAGGGGTTTGATACAACCGGAGCCGTAAGCGCCAAAGTATATAAAGTAAATAAGCAGGGGCAACGATCGGAAGCCACTGAGGTAACATTTACGCCGTTGGAATCGCTGGTAAATATTGCCAAAAACTCATTGCAGATCCAGGACGGATTTGGAGGTATTGTTGCTTCCTGGAATAATCCGAAAATCACCGAACTGGGTGTGCGGTTTATGTATCGGGATTCAGCCAGCAAGATAAAGACCAGCCAGGTGTATTTTACTACAGTGCCACAGGAACTGCATGCTTTCCGGGGGTTTGCATCCAGGCCTACCACGTTTGCCATCAGCTTTGAAGATAAGTGGGGCAATATATCAGACACCGTATACTATAGCGGCACTCCTCTCTATGAAACACTGGTGCCCAAACCCTATGCTGATTACCGGGCGAATATCCCGTACGATAATACATCGACGCTTCCGGGATCATTCTCAATGAGCAAACTTTGGGATAATATTGTAAATACGGCCAGTCATGGATGGTTAACGAACCCGGGAAATCCCGGCCTGTCTATCACAATTGATCTGCAACAGGTGGTGAAGCTGAGCCGGATCATCATTTGGGGGTATCATAAAGATCAGCCCTATTCCCAGGCCAATTTTACACAGTTTGAATTATGGGGTACTGATAAAATAGATTTTGCCAAACTGGCCGACAAGCCTTACTGGCTGGATTCAGCCTCTGTGGTAAATGGTGCACTTTCCGGCGCACCCGCCAATATCAATCCAACTACAGTACTTCCTGGTGTGACCTTTAAAAACGACTGGCAGTACCTGGGCTACCATGGCATTACCCGTTACGACCTGATGGTGCCGGTGGATAACCAGGCCATATTGAACCTGGCGCAGAGTGGGATGGAATATGAAATGCCGCTGGATGCACGTCCGGTACGGTACCTGCGGCTTTTTGTTCGGCAGATCGGTAATAGTATTCCGCCGCCGGCCAATAACTATTTCTCAATGGGAGAAATATCGGTATATGGAGATAATACCGTTCCCCAGCAGTAAGTGACATTGATAAAATAATTTTCAATATGAATTTTTAATAAAATGAAAAGAACAACGAATTTATTTCTTGCTGCATCAGGTCTGTTCGCCTTTCTTGCTTTTGTTTTAACCTCTTGTGATAAGATGGATGATATTCAAAAAAAATATGCGGACAAAACCGAGCAGGTATACCTGGGACTGGCGGATTCTGTGCAATGTTATCCCGGGGTTGGCCGTGCCAAACTGGTGTGGTATATGAATGCAGATCCTAAAATTGATCGTACCATTATTTACTGGAATAACCGCCAGGATTCTCTGGTAAAACCGTTTAACCGTACCGCATTGGGAGGTCAGAAAGATTCGGTGTATATTAAGGATTTGCCTGAAGGAACCACTTTAGTGGAACTTAAAAATGTAAATGATGCAGGCGAAAGTTCGCTGATCACCAGGGCATCGGTAAACATATGGGGTGAAAGTTTTGCGGATGGTTTGAAGGCAAGAACACTAACAGCATTTGATTACGACTACGATCAGTCCCGTTACAATCTCGAATTATCAAAAACCGCTCCTGGTGACAGCGTGATTTATTCAGAGATTACTTATACTTCCAGGTCTAACGCAACCAAAACAGTAGCAATTGACAGAAGCGATACAGCCGTTGTATTATCTGATTTTCCATCCGGCGGAACATTTAAACTCCGAACCATATTTTTTCCACCTCAGGGTATTGATACCGTCAGGAACGCTTACCAAACGTTTAACGCACCGGAGGTTGTGATGGACCGGGGAATAAAAATTGCGCTAAAAGGAAATGTAGATAGTAAATATTTCAGATTCAATGATGATTTGTGCGAATGGAATGCCGCCGGGGATCTGGTAGTGTATGCAGTAGGAGCTAACGGCGCCTTAACAGAGAAGACAAGATACCCGGGCCTGGTTTCCCGCGACACTTTCCGTGAATTCTTTTTTTATGACGGCGACCGGTTTATTGGTATTCAAAACAATAATAATCTCTATATGTACCAGATCATAGAAGGGGTTTTAAAGATTGTAAAAACACCGGCGGGTGCAGATAATTTTGGCTCTGGTTTTACTTTTCAGAAATATGCGTCGGCAAGAGGTTTCTTTTATTCCATAGCTGAAACAACGGGAGAAATGAAATCATGGTTTGCATTGCCCAATGCAACATTCGGTAGCCCCAATGGCAGTGTGGTTGGCACAGGGTTTACCTACGTACCGTATGTACTGTTTAATTATCAGACACTATTAGGGGTAGATGCAACGGGATATTTACGGATGGTCCCGGTATTTGCAACCGGATCCATTGGATCAAAGAGCCGGATTGGATTGGGTTGGGACCGGTTCAAAAAAATAATGGGTGTGGGTACCACCCTGTACGGTATGGAGAGCAACGGGGATATCTACGTGTTTAAAGATTTTAATGTAACCGATAAGTACTGGATTGTAAACGAATAATGCAGCAGGTATGCTGATCATAATAAAATAGATAGTGTATGACAAGGATTAGCAGGGAACGGCGCTTCTTAGCCGGTTTGCAGGTGGGTAGCAGTGTGCGTAAAAAAAGGTGTATACTCCTGATGTTTTTGCTGGGGGGAATGATTTGCCTTGTTGCAGCCCAGCAACCTCCGTTTTATAATAATATCCGGCATTTTAAAGAACTGGACCGCCGGGAACCACCACCCAAAAATGCAGTTCTTTTTATCGGGAGTTCTTCCTTTACCAAATGGACAGATGTTCAGGATTATTTTCCGGAATATAAGATCATTAACCGGGGATTTGGGGGTTCTACGCTGCCCGACCTGATTTATTATTTTAATGACCTGGTGCCTGTGTACCGGCCACGGCAGGTAGTGATCTATTGCGGAGAAAATGACCTGGCCAACAGCAGCACGCCGGCAGATAGCGTTGTAGCCCGTTTTAAAAGGCTGTACGCGCTGATACGGCTGTATAACCGGAGGCTGCCCGTCGCTTATATTTCCATGAAGCCCAGTCCGAGCCGGTCCCGGTTCCTGTCCAAATTTATAACAGCCAATGATGCAATAAAAACATTTATCAGCACACAAAAATATGCCCGGTATATCAGTATTTATGAGCAGATGCTGAGCCCCGATGGTAACCCCAGGCCAGAGATTTTTGAACGGGATCATTTACATATGAATGCAGCGGGATATCAGATATGGCAAAAAGAAATACGGCCGTACTTAAAAAAGTAGATGGCCGGAAGCATCGTGATGACCATTGTGCATCTGCGATGTATGCCTGCTGCGGAACATGAAGATTACAGGGATACACAAGATGCTTGTGGAGCACCGCAATAGCTACAGGAGCAAAGAACCGGTGAAAAAGAGACGGCCGTGTTTGTTGTTTCATGAGGTATACATTTTCTGAAACCAATAAAAATAGCAATATGATAAAGTCAAAAAAAACACGGATGATACTGGTTATTGGGCTGCTCTGTCTTATTGCCTGCTCCCGCAAAGGAGCCGAGCAAGACGTCCTTTCCCCTAAGGAGGTTAGTGCCATATCCGGTAACGCAGATGCTGCTGCAACGGAATATTTTTACAACCCGCTTTTTTCGGGTGATCAGCCGGATCCTTATTTTTATCCTGAAAAAGATGCACTGGGTAATTATTATTACTTTTTTTCCGAAGGCGACCGCCTCAGTATCCGTAAAGTATCCAACCCTGCTTATGTACAATGGAGTACGGTAACAAGATTGTTCATGGGGGCCGATTACGGGCTGAAACAAATTTGGGCGCCGGAACTGCATCGGATCAAAGGGGCGTGGTATCTTTATTTTACTGCCACAAAAACGGATGATGCAGGACATCGCATCTACATGATGAAAAATACACATGCAGATCCGACCGACAAATCATGGACGACCCCGTATGCCATGGAAAATATGCCCAATAATTTTGCCATTGATCCGAATATCATGCAGAGCTCGGACGGTGCCAAACAGTGGCTGTTATGGACAACAAGAGGTAGCGATGGGGTAATGCGCATTTATTATGGAAAACTGATCTATCCGCAGCGTATGGATCCGTCGTCGGTCAAAATGATCGCACAACCCACCTATGCCTGGGAAAAGGCAGACGGGCCGGTGAATGAGGCTCCTGAGTTCCTGAGGAAAGATCCGCAGGGAATCTGGTTCATTTATTTTTCTGCAAACGGAACCAATAGTCCGGATAAATATTGCCTGGGAAGAATTTTCCTGAAGCAGGGTGGCAACCCGGACAACCCGGCAGACTGGGTGAAACATCCATCTCCTGTTTTTCAGTCAAGTGCAGCTAATTCCGTGTACTCTCCGGGGCATTGCAGCTTTTTTACCGCGGGCAGTGAATGGTGGATCGTTTACCATGCCAAAAGCGTAAAACAAAATACATACGGCGGACGAACCGCACGTATTCAGGAATTTACCTGGTATGGCGGTAACACGCCGGCACTGGGAACCCCGGTGAAAACAGGTATTCAGACACCGGTTCCGGGCAGTAACTAGGCATTTTATAGCTGGCAACCGGCAACATGCCGGTCATAAAAGAACTGAATGGGGCAGCCGGTTGTACCGGAACAAATAGTTGTTTGAACATGCCCGTTAAGAATGATTTAAATTCGAAAAAAAAGATCGATGAAAAAAAGGTGCTTCTGTATGATCTGTCTGTTGTTTTTTTGTTTGCTGTCGGCCGCACAAAAAAATGCAGTGATCCGTGAGCTGAAGAAAAATTATATTACATATCCGTTCTCAGATCCCAACCCGGTTCCGTCTTTTACTAAGATCTATCCTTATTTCCGGTTCGATGGATTTACAACAACTCCCCTGCGGAAAGAATGGAAAGTAATACAGCTGGAAAATGATTTTATACGGCTTGAGGTTTTTCCCGAGATCGGGGGAAAGGTCTGGTCAGCTTATGATAAAATACATCGGCGTTATTTCCTGTACAATAATAATGTGGTAAAGTTCCGTGATATTGCCATGCGTGGTCCGTGGACGAGCGGCGGCGTTGAATTTAATTACGGTACCATCGGTCATACGCCCAATACAGCAACACCAGTGGATTATAAGCTCGATACCAATACAGACGGCAGCGTGCGTTGTATCATCGGTTGCCTGGAAATGCTGACCCGCACCCGCTGGAATGTGGAAATAAAACTTGAAAAGGATAAAGCCTATTTTACGACCCGGTCTTTCTGGTTCAATGCAACCTCAGTTGAACAACCCTATTACCAGTGGTCCAATTCGGCGGTATATGCAAAGGAAGATCTTCAGCTTATTTATCCCGGGGCAGCTGCTATCGGTCATTCCGGCGAAGTGGTTTCCTGGCCCTATGACTCTGTTAACAAAAAACAGGTGAGCAACTGGAAAGAAAATAATTATGGAAGCTCAAAATCATTCCACATCGTTAACAGCAGCAAACCCTATTTCGGGGCTTACTGGCGGGATGCAGATTTTGGTATGCTCCATTATACTGCAGGCGACGAAAAGCTGGGCAGGAAGATGTTTTCATGGGCACTAAGTGATCAGGGTGCAATCTGGAAAGAACTGCTGACTGACAAAGACGGGCAGTACGTGGAAATGCAGAGTGGCCGTCTTTTTAATCAAAATTCCATAACCAGCAGTTTGACCCCTTTTAAACAAACCCGGTTTATTCCTTATGGTACAGATGAGTGGACGGAATACTGGTACCCGTTTGCAGGAACGGGAGGTGTTACGGATGCCAATGAGCTGGGCGTGCTGGGAATAGCGGGAGGAACATTAAAAATTTCGGCGCTGGGCTTTATAAAAGATACCTTATTGGTACAAGACAGTAACG
>DASVMC010000586.1:0-7961 GCA_036384555.1 Niabella sp.
GCAAGGAGAAATATGATCATCTTGGAAAAATCACATTCGCCGATATCAAAGCATTTCATGACAGAGAGCTATCCGGGAAACCTTACACCTATTGTGTAGTAGCGTCAGATAAAAAGATAAAAACAGAAGATCTTCAAAAGATCGGACAGGTAAAAGCCCTGTCATTGGAAGAGCTTTTCGGATATTAACAGAATATCCATTATACATGAGGGTTGTCTTAAAAGAACATTCGGAAGCCTGGGCTTTCATTGTCTTTGAGACAGCCCTTCTTTATTCCCGAATCGTTCCTGATGAGACAAATTGAAGACTAATTGAGACACCCCCGGAACAAAAGTTGCCGTGAAATAGCTATTTTTACGACTAAAACAATTCCGATATGTTACGATTCGCGTTTTTGCCGGTTTTAGTATTGACCTTTTTATGTGTACATAGCCAGAGTGATCCGGTAAAGCCTATTATTCAGACAAGATGGGCTGCTGATGTTCGGCCCGAAAGTGTGTTGCCGGAATATCCCAGGCCACAGCTGGTGCGAGGGAACTGGATGAACCTGAACGGACAATGGGATTACAGTATTCAGCCGGTATCGGCAACAACAGCGCCAGCTGCTTTTGAAGGAAAGATCCTGGTGCCCTTTGCTGTGGAGTCGGCTCTTTCGGGTGTACAGAAAACCGTGGGAAAAGACCAGTCGCTATGGTACCACAGAACCGTTCAGCTACCAGCTAACCTTACAAAGGGCAAGGTTTTATTGCATTTCGGCGCCGTAGACTGGCAGTGCACTGTTTTTATAAACGGGCAGGAAGCCGGAGAGCATAAAGGCGGCTATGGCGCATTCACATTGGACATAACCCCTTTCCTGAAAAAAGGAAAAACACAGGACCTTACCGTACGGGTATGGGATCCGTCGGATGACGGCCCGCAACCCAGAGGCAAGCAGGTAAAAAAGCCGAACGGGATCTGGTATACTCCTGTAACGGGCATCTGGCAAACGGTATGGATCGAGGGCGTTCCGGCTGCTTATATCGCAGCTACAAAAAATACACCTGACATTGATCAAAAAGTAATAAAAGTAAGTACCAGTGTGAACGGGGCGCAACCGGGTGATCTGGTGAAGCTGACCGTATTTGACGGGAAGAGCAAAATAAGTGAAACACAGGTAGCACCGGGGGATGAAGCAGTTTTACCGGTAGAAAATGCCAAATTGTGGGCGCCCGGTAACCCTTATTTATATGACCTGAAAGTGGAGCTGCTGCGAAAAGGCAAAACAATTGATGCGGCGGCCTCCTATTTTGCAATGCGGAAAATTTCCATGCAGAAAGAGAACGGCATTCAGAAAATGTTACTGAATAACCAGTTTGTTTTTCAATATGGCCCCCTGGATCAGGGCTGGTGGCCTGACGGGCTGTATACCGCTCCTACTGATGAAGCCCTGCGTTTTGATATACAGACCACAAAAGACATGGGCTTTAACATGATCCGTAAACACGTAAAAGTTGAGCCGGCAAGATGGTATTACCATTGTGACCAGTTGGGCATGCTCGTATGGCAGGACATGCCAAGTGGCGATCTGGGAGGCAATGTCTGGGATTCCCGTCCGGGACAGATTTCCGGCGGCAATACGGACAAAGATAGAAGTGCGGAATCTGAAGCAATTTACAGAACAGAATGGAAAGAGATCCTGGACAACCTTCACAACTTTCCCAGCATTGTGGTTTGGGTACCCTTTAATGAAGCCTGGGGACAATTCAAAACAAAGGAAATTACGGAGTGGACCATGCAATATGATCCTTCAAGGTTAGTGAACAGTGCAAGCGGCGGCAATTTTTATCCGGTCGGACACATAATGGATCTGCATCATTACCCCGACCCTGCTATGCCTGATCCACGTATCTTTGGCAGCGACCGCATATTGGTTCTGGGAGAATTCGGAGGGCTTGGCCTGCCACTGGAAGGCCATACCTGGCAAGACAAAAATAACTGGGGTTATCAAAGTTTTAAAAACCAGGAAGAGTTAAAAAACCGTTATTCAGAACTCTTCACCCATCTTGCCCGGCTTATTCCTCTTGGGTTATCTGCGGCAGTTTACAC
This sequence comes from Niabella sp., assembly GCA_036384555.1. GTDB lineage: Bacteria > Bacteroidota > Bacteroidia > Chitinophagales > Chitinophagaceae > Niabella. The sequence continues at coordinate 2,086 of DASVMC010000586.1, forward strand.
CCAAACAACCGATGTGGAGATAGAGACCAATGGTTTAATGACCTATGACCGGAAAGTATATAAAATTGATCCAAAGGTTCTGCACGAGATCCATCAGCAGTTATATAAACAATAAACCGTGGCCAGACCGGTTGCTGGCTAAAGCGTCTTTTTTTGTATCCTTCAAAAGATGCAGAACCGGGATGCACCAGCAGCCTTTATCAGGCAGTGAACCAGCAGGCCGGATAAGCCGCGATAACCGGTTCTAAAAACGCACGGAAAATCCTTGTTTCTCTTTAAATTCCTTTCTGAAACTGATAATACCGATAAAGAAAAGATCAATATCACAGGTCACGCTTTCATGCGCAACAATATTTTTCCAGGCAGCTTCCATTCCTTCACTCCAGTGAATGTCATCAAAAACCAATAATGAGTTATTATGCAGATGCGGCAACAGCAGCTCAAAGTACCGTTCAGTAGGCTCCTGCCGGTGGTTCCCGTCAATAAAAGCAAGATCGATCTTCGGCATTTGATGTAGTGTTTCCGGCAAGGTATTATCGAAATTGCCGCTTACGATCTCAATGTTCTTTAGCCCAAGCGTATCAAAATTCTTACGGGCAATAGCAGCAACCGCATTGGCACCTTCCATGGTTACAACCTTTGCATTGGGCACTGCAGCCGCCAAATAGGCTGTTGTAATACCCAGCGACGTTCCCATCTCAAGAACCGACTGTGCTTTATAATACCGCGCCATCCGGTAGAGCAGCTGACCATATTTAGCCGGTTTGGCCGCATTGCGGGCAATAGAGGATACCTTTCGCAGGTTGGATTTCGTTGTTGCGGATCCGGCTCCAAAATCTTCAATGGTAACAGCAGTACGGTCTCTTAAAAGTTCCTTTCGCAAGGCTTCAATCCTGTTATAGTCCGCATACACAGTAAAATCATTCATCACTTTTGTTATGAACTCAAATACAAAAGGAGAATGCATGCCATGCCCTTTACTGTTGGAGGCATTTATATAATACTTAAAGTATTTTTTTGCTGCTATTAAAGGAGAGTAGACCAAGAGTGTAGAATGTAAAATAATAAATAAGGAATAATAAATGAGCAAGTGAAGCGCTGATGCTTCTATACAGATAGCCGGCACGGCTTAACGCTTGTTTTTACTTCCGTTCCCATAATTCAAAATCATAATTGTACAAGTGTTTATCATCTGCTTTATTCACTATCGTGCTTGTCAGCGTCCATTCTTTCTGATCAAAATCGGGGAAATAGGCATCTCCTTCCAGGGCCACCTCCACACGGGTCAGATAAATACGGTTTGCTTTGGGAAGGTACAGTTTATAAATTTCACCGCCTCCGATAACCATTAATTCCTTTACATCCATTTCCTTAACCAGCATATCAACATCTTTTATGCTCCTGGCAACAATGGCATTGTCAATTTTAAGGCTTTTATTATTGCTTAATACAATATTTTTTCTTCCGGCCAGCGGCTGTTTGAATGACTCAAAGGTTTTGCGTCCCATTACCACCGGCATTCCCCAGGTCACATTCTTAAAATGCTTCATATCATTGGGCAGGGACCAGAGCAATTTATTATCTTTTCCAATAACATTATTAACAGATGCGGCGGCGACGAGTGATATAATCATAAAATAAGAAATAAGAAACACTAAATTAGAAATAAAAAAGGAATTAAGGTTTCTGAATATTATTCTTTGCGGTTTCAATACTTTTTAAAAAAATAGCCATTAATTCGGTAGCCTCACCAAGGGCCAGTTCCACTTTCTCATGTAGTAGGACCGGCTTCTTTTTAATAATCATCAAATTGACCCGGGACTCTCTTGTTTCTTTAAGTACTAATTTCATCTTGTGAATAAAGTCGGCTTTCGATTCGGCAGCCTGTGCTTCTCCATATATTAAAGCAGCAGCAGTTCCGCTTTTTGAAAGCTGATATTCCAGGTTTTGACCTGCTTTCGTTGAAGGTAATAATTCACAAACGTCCAGGCACATACAGGCAAAATCGACCAGCCTGTCTTCCAGGAAAAATTTTTGTATGGTGTTTTTCATGGTATTTTATTTCGCGGTTACTTATTTCAAATTCTTTATTCCTTATTTCTAAACCGCCACCACTCCTTTTATACCCGGATGTGCCTGGTAATTCACCAGCTCAAAATCTTCGAATTGAAACCCGAAGATATCTTTTACCTCCGGATTTATTTTCATTTGTGGTAAAGGAAAGGGTGCCCGGGTAAGCTGTAATTGCACCTGCTCCAGGTGATTGCTGTAAATGTGCACATCACCAAAGCTGTGAATAAATTCTCCGGGCTCCAGGTCGCATACCTGTGCAATCATCATTGTCAATAAGGCGTAAGAAGCAATATTAAAAGGGACGCCAAGGAATACATCTGCTGAACGCTGATAGAGCTGGCAGCTCAACCGGGGCTTCCCCAAGCCGCCTTTGGGAGCCGCAACATAAAACTGGAACAATGCGTGGCAGGGCATCAGTGCCATTTCCGAAAGATCCCCTACATTCCAGGCACTTACGATCAACCGGCGGCTATCCGGATTTTTTCGTATCTGGCTGATCAGCTCCGTAATCTGGTCCACTATTTTCCCGTCTTTTCCTTCCCAGCTACGCCATTGTTTGCCATAAACCGGGCCCAGATCTCCCTTTGCATCCGCCCATTCATCCCAAATGCGCACGCCGTGTTCCTTCAGATAGCTGATATTTGTATCCCCCTTTAAAAACCACAGCAGTTCATAAATAATACTTTTCAGATGCAGCTTTTTGGTGGTTACAATAGGGAATCCTTTTTGCAGGTCAAAACGCATCTGATAGCCAAAGGTGCTGATGGTTCCTGTGCCGGTACGATCCGTTTTTTCCACACCATTATCCAGTATATGTTGAAGTAAATCGAGGTATTGTTGCATGCCTGCAAGATACTAATAATCGCCGCAATGCTAAAATCAGCTTATACCCATATGTGCAAACCGGGAACTGCATATTTTATTCAAAGGCAATGTCATTGATCCCCGGCCATTTATATGCATCCATCCATACAAGAAACGCATCCATCTGGCTATGATGATCCTGTATCCAGGCTTCATTCATCACATTACCGGAAGGCCGGAACAGCTGGTGGGCAAATGCTTCAGTATACTTTTTTTCACTTAACGCCTTAAAAAAAGGCAGGTAAAACTGTCCGTAAAATCCCTTATGTCCCGTTTGTAATGCCAGGTTATCGATCATTTTTGAAAGCAGTAAGGCAAACCGGTCTGCGGGCAGCATGTCTTTCATTTCTGACAAAGAGCCTGCCGCGGAAAGCCCCGTTATTAATTCCAACGATGTAAAATCATCATCCGCCTGCTTTTTCTTCCGATGCCCGTTCATCAGCGCATCCGTAGTAATATTGATCCGATAACTATTTGTATCGGTTTGCTGCACGTTACCTTCTACCGCTGAACGCACAAGCGCCAGTACATCCACGGCCCTGGCGCTTTCATTATCATATACGAGGTAAATCAGATAGGGCATTAATGCCGCTATCCTGTTCTTTTTTAAAAACTGTACCCGGCCCAGCATATAGTGCGAAGAGGCATGCTGCGGATTTTTCAGCAGAGCGGTTTTCAGCTCAGCCAGCCCCTTCTCCGGTTCATTCATCCTTAAATAACAGATCGCTTTATTATAATCAAGCATACTGAAACCGGGGTTCTTCTTAATGCCTTCCTCATAAACTTTTATAGCCTTTTTAGGGTTACCCTCTTCATCCAGGGCCGTACCCCAGGTACTATAGGCATTGCCGATCATGTTACTGTCGGCCTTGTCGTTTTTAATGATCAACTGGCTGATCTCAATAGCATCCCTGAATTTCCTGCTTGCCATTAAAGAATAGGATTTTTCATATTGGGCTATTACAAAACCCGGCGCCAGTGCCAGCGCTTCATCATATTTTTTAATGGCAGCTTCATATTGCCCCTGGTCATGCAGTTGTACCCCTTTCATAACAAGCTCCCGCACGCGGACAGAATCCTGTCCAATCCCCCTCCCGGTCATAAGAAAAAACAGTACCAGCAGCAACGCCTTTTTCATCCGTTTGATTTATAACAAAATTACAAATCAATTTACTATATTGCTGTATGGACACTTCTTTAATTGATGCGCTCAATGACAAACCCTCCCGGAAAAAGTTATTGTACCCGGTGAATGAAGAATTGTCCGTATACCTGAAACACCAGGGCCGGGAGGTCAAACTGCCTGTAACCCATAAAGATCTCTTAAACTTTACCTGGTCCATCCCGATTAAAGACAACGAAGGCAATTATACGCATTGGGAAAAAGCCATTTATGATAAGCGCGACTGGGATTTTTTAAAAGAAGGCCTTGTCAAGATCTACGCCATCCTGAAAACGGAAGGAGATATGACGTTTGCCGATCAGCTGGACGTGGCACGCATTGATTTCTGCAACTTCGGTAATTCGCTTCCTTTCCGGATCCGGATCATTAATAAGTTCAATGCCAATTTTGACCATTATTATATGAAGATCACGGACGCGTCCCGTATTTACGGCCTGGAAATGGAGCACATCCTCTCTCCCAACCGCATTACTTTTTATACGGACGGCGGAACGCTGGTGGAAGAGCATATACCCGGTCTTCCCGGAGACGTTTTTGTGGACCACTACCTCGATCTGCCGGAAACCAATAAAACACGCTTTGCAAAAGAATTCGTAAAATTTAACGAACGTTGTTTTGTACGGTTATTGGGCGATATGCGCAGCTATAATTTTGTAATTGTAAGCACACCCGATATTGAAGGCTACCAGTACCGTATACGGGCTATCGATTTTGACCAGCAAAGCTATGAGGGACGCAAAAGTCTCTACATGCCCCAGTTCTTTAAAGAAAATAACCGCTTAGTACAAACGGTTTTAACGCATTTAAATAAAGAATCCATTGAACAATACAAGGCGGAAGAACGCTCAGCCATGGCGTTCCGTGTGGCTGCCGGCCGTTTCCGCCTGATGGAACTGCTGAACATCATGTCCCGTGACACTATTTCACCCATTGCCAAGCAAAAGCAGCTGGCAGAGCAGTTAAACCAGCATTGTCACACAGCAGCCTTTAACCGCTGCACATCTATGGGGCAGATCCTGAAGCTGCACCTGAAATACATGCTGCGCGAAAACCTGAAGCTGATACAGGAAAAAACAAAATCCCTCAAAAAACCGGTCTATCAGCCTGTGCAAAGAAATATTGGAAAATAATCAACTTATTACTAATATTAATAGATAATTTCTTCCGGATTAATTAACTTAGCGCCTCTTAAAACAAACAATCAGTTATTTTAAAAACTTTTAGTAAATGAGTAAATACAGAGCCGGGGTTTTGTTTGGCAAAGAGCTGGAAGACCTCTACAATGACGCAAAAGACAATCAATTTGCATTACCTGCTGTTAACGTAGTAGGAACTGATAGCGTAAATGCTGTTTTAGAAACCGCAGCAAAAGTAAACTCTCCTGTTATGATTCAGTTCAGTAATGGCGGAGCGCAGTTTTTTGCCGGCAAGGGAATGCCTAACGACAAATTACAGGCAAATATTTCCGGAGCCATCAGTGGCGCCCTGCACATACACACCGTAGCACAATACTATGGAGTACCTGTAGTTTTACATACCGACCATGCTGCTAAAAAATGGTTACCCTGGATCAGTGCTTTAATTGATGCCGGTGAACAATACCACAAAGAAAAAGGACAACCTTTATATAGCTCCCACATGCTGGATCTGAGCGAAGAGCCGATTGGGGAAAACATTGCAACTTCTGTTGAGTACTTTAAACGCATGGCGCCGCTGGGCATGAGCATTGAAATTGAACTGGGTGTTACCGGTGGTG
>DASVMC010000587.1:0-5055 GCA_036384555.1 Niabella sp.
TTGAGAAAAAGATGCTAAAGCAGAAGACAGCAACACAGCTAATAGAAGTTTAGTTTTCATACTAGTAATTTACATTAAATTAGATAATACTAAAAGAAAAAATCTCCTGTCAGAACTGCCAGGAGATTAATAAGTTTCGCCTTATAAACGAGATCAGTTATCTTGCTCCCACATATTTTATCACCAGATTTTTAACCTCTCTTTTAGTAGACGTTTGATTCCAATCATAGTTCAATGTAAATGTTTTCGTTGCGGGATCATAACTATTGGTTGCCCCAGCAATATTTGCCAAAGTGGCATTACCTAAAGCTTTCATTGTAACCTTGTTAGTTAATGGGTCTACCGTGGCTTGAAGATGGTCAATACCAGCGATTCCGCCACCTCTCGAAGCCCAGTTCATATTACCTATTTCAACGGTGTTCGCTCCTACTGTAGTTAATGTCACATTCGGATTTCCGACTAAGCTTCCGTTAAGTGCGTCTCCTGTAGTTGGAGTAGTCGGATTGCTGTATCGTTGAATGGTACCCGATGTTATAGAATACACACCATCGTACAGATTTCTGATATTTACCGGAAAAACCGCTGCCCCGAAATTTGCACTGATAACATCATTTGTACTCACAGACGTTATTTTTATAGGGAGTGCATATGCCAGATCGAAATTATAATCGGCAGTCCTTGTAATTTTTACTGAATCTGTTACAACATTAGTTCCTCCTTTAATGGTCACCTTAGCCGGGATACTAAATACATCTGCAGGAGGCAATACGTAATCCGTATTATTTTCTTCATTATACCTGTCTAATACAGCCTGGTCCACTGCTAAATTCACTACAATATCCTGGTTGGTGTTACCAGCTCCGGCATATTGTAAGTTAATATAAAAATAACCCGATGCCCCGGGATTAACAGAGCCCACATCTCCCATAAATCCGGGATAAAAAGATGAGGGACCAGCCATATTAGCACCAGTATTTTTGAAATCAATTATATGGGATACCGCATTATCTGTATTGAAATTGCCAACTCTTTCTTTTAAACAACTTGAAAGACTGAGTAAAATAAACAGTAACCCTAAATTCCCAAATGATAGTATTTTATGTTTCAACATATATTAAATTTTAAAATCTTATTATTTTGCCCAAAAAATTAATGATGTAAAAGAAGATATACCTGTTGGCACATTAGGATTAGCAGATATTTCTGTTGTAGGATATAATACGCGTGTAGGCAATCCATCAGGCCTTGTTGAGTTGGAACTTGCGGAAGCAAATGTTTGTGCTCCTGTCAGGTTCGCACTCCAGTTAGGAATTGCCGGATAACCTGTTCGCCTGTAATCATTCCAGGCCTGATCACCGTTAACCATGTTCATTGCAATAAACTTCTGTGTAATGATTGCTTCCAGCTGCTGTGCAGGAGTTGTAGCCAGGTCAAAATTCACCAGCCTGCTATCTGAATTATCATCTAGATATTGCTCATAATATGCATGCGCATCATCATCCAGGCTTCCATCAGGTAATAAAAAGATATAATTAAAAGAAGCTGCTATTCCTTCATTAAATAGATCTTTAGTAGTGGCCCCTGTCGTCAGGATACCATTCAATCGCGCCTCGGCCTGCCAAAAATAACTTTCTGAAGCTGTCAGAATGGGCATTGGTGCGTCCGGCCCCTTTAAAGGACCCGGAGCAGCACCAGCTGTTGTACCGGTCCTGTTTGAACTGGGGTACCATGCAGAGCCTGCCGGTGATGCGGGCAGGTCAACCGGATGCAGCCCTAGTCTGTTATTTACAGTATTGGGGAACTGATAAAAGGTTTCATATCCTCTACCTTCATCATAAAGTTTTCCGTTATAAAAAGATAAAACAAATGTCGAAGGCATCCAACCCAGGTTTCCTGTTCCTCCTGTATAAGTGTATGCCCAGGTATTCCATTTTGGATTTTGTTTTCCATTGTCTCTGGTATATCCGGGATTTATCTGTGCATCGGTGGTCAAAAAGCCGTCATCTGTAAAGCTCGTATTGTTAAAAGTAGCTTTACCATGTCCTCTTACAATAATCCTTAGTTTTAATGTGTTTGCAAATTTTTTCCACATTTCCATATCACCGCCAAACATTGGATCCTGACCGGCTGTAATCTCAATAGGTGGTGCAACATCATCATCCAAGCCATCATTTATCATATTAATAGCAGTATCTATCTGCTTCACAAGATCCACATATATGTCCGCCGGATCATCGAATTTAGCCGTATAAATCTTATCAGTTCCTCCTTTGAGTGCTTCAAAATAAGGTACTGAGTTAAAATTATCAACCAACATCTGATAGCCATGGCTTAACATGATCCTGGCCACAGCATTGAAATAACGTAAATCCGCACTGTCAGTCGATAAAGTTTTTACCTGATAGTAATCCTCTAATACATTAAACAGGCTCCAACCTCCGTTTAAATCGGCATTGGAATACGCATAGGTCTCAACGGAACCGAATCCACCATATCCGCCTGCGTTGGTCATATACAATCCTGTTTCCGCAGCCGCAGAATTAAAGGTACTGGAAAAACTGGCGGTACCAGCTAATGCTGTTGGCAATAATAGTTGCACGGTACTGCTTATCGGTTGATTTGGATTTGGAGAATTTACATCCAAGAACTTTTTACAGGAAGTAAAAGTTAGGACAATTATAAAAGCGTAAGAAATTAATTTTTTCATGTACAATATTTTAATATTAACCTGTTTTTAGAATCTGAGCGTAACATTGAACCCATAAAATCTTGAGGGAGGCGTTTCTGTTAAGCCTGTTAAACCGATACCATTGCTATCATTTCCAGCTGCACTATATTCAGGATCTGTATAGATATTATCTTTAGGAGTCCAAACAAACAGATTCCTACCTTGTAAACTAACTCTGGCGCCTTTGATTATATTATTGGAACCCAGCCATTTTTTAGGCAAATCATACGATAAAGAAAGTTCTCTTAACTTCCAAAAATCAGCAGACGTCACATAATTAGAGGCTACCCCCATATTGCGGTCTGCATCTGACCAAAAATCATTACCATCCGCCACAACAATATTTGTATTAGGTACATATGCCTGGGTTGCTTCATCTAAGTATACTGAATTGGGGAACACAAACCGCTGCCTGTCGTAAGCCACCGTTCTGTAGCCTGTTCCCGACCAGTCCAAAGTAGGCCCTATATTATTAACCAGTACAGCGCCATGTCTGTAATCGAATAGCCCACTCAATGTAATTCCTTTATATCTTACTTGAAAATCAACTCCTAACCTGTCTTTAGGCTGTGCTTGTCCTAAAGGCACAATATCATCCGTTTTGGTAGGCAGCCCTGTGGTTGAGGAAACAATTACACGTCCCTGAGGATCTCTTTTGTAATCATATCCCATTATCATCGGGAAAGGCATCCCCTCAACAGCATAAGATCCTGCAAAGCCGGCATAAGAGGCTATTGACAATCTTTGTCCTTCATACAATTGGTCAACCATATTCTTTAAGAAAGTGTAGTTGCCGCCAACTGTGATTTCCCAATCATTCGTTCTTAACGGTGTAAAGTGAGCTGTTACCTCCCAGCCGCTTGAACTTGTGGCACCTACGTTGGTGAGGTACTGAGTATATCCGGAACTTACTGCCAAATTTGTAGTAACAGTTTGGTTATCTGTTTTTGTTGAATAGTAGGTTACGCTTGTAACGATCCTGTCCCGGAAGAAATTCAAATCAAACCCGGCTTCCCAGCCTTTTGTAATTTCCGGCTTCAATTTGGGATTAACCAGTTTATCCCCAGCAGAATAACCAGGTGTATTCCCATAAGGGTAACCATATATTTGGCCATAAATTGGTTGCAGCATATAAGCCCCATAAGGGTTCGCTCCCGTGCCCATATTCACCTGCCCCACCTTTGAGAGGCCACCTCTGACTTTAAGATAATTGATGATCCCTGAATTTTTTATTGCACTAAATGCATCAGAAACAATAAAAGAAACATCTGCAGAAGGATAGAAGAACGTATTATTTTCAGGATCTAAAACAGATGTTTTATCCTGTCTTCCTGTTAAATGTAAATACAGATAATCTTTATATCCAACCCTAACTTCTCCTAAGATCCCATATTGCCTTGCTTTATAATTACCCTGAGACACGTCAGGAGTTCCGGCTCTGTTGGAAACATTGTATAAATCAGGAACAACTAACCCGGTTGCCTTATCATATTGCGTATTCTGCTCATTCGCATTTATTTGCACACCACCAATTGCGAAAAGGCTGAAGTCATTGAATTTTTTGTTGTACTGGGCCAACAGATCGGTATTTAATTCTGTATAGTAGGCTGAATAATCGGTAACACTGGCAGCAACATCAGATTTTGTTATACCTTGTGAACGTGCGTATTCAGAATAAGTAAGTGCTTCTTGTGTATATTTATAGGACCAGTTTCTGGTGGATATTCCCTGACGTGCAATCAAGTCTAATCCTTTAACAGGAGTAAATTTGAGTTCCACATTTCCAGTCAGGTAATCATTCCTTGTATTTTGCCTGTTGCTTGCGGCGTACCAATATGGATTATAATACCAAGGATTATAAAAACCATTTTCATTAGCAAAAGGATTATTCTGCCAATCTTTATATTCCGTTATATCAACGCTTGAAGGCATATTTAATAACGAATTATAGATATCTGATGTAGCACCGGAAATATTATACCTGTTTTGTGTATAGCTGGTATTATAGGTAATTAATAAGGTGCTCCCTACTTTTCTTGTGCCATTAATACGCATTACAGCACGATTATATTTATCGCCCGGTGTTGTGCCGGTTGCATTCATATATTGTCCTGCTAAATAAAGTGTTGATTTATCATCACCAGTTGTTAATGATATATCTTCCTGATTTGTCAGGCCTTTTTGCCAAAAATCCAGATGGCCGGGCTTGTAAGAATAGGTTTGATAATTTATTGTACCATCTGGTAAAGGAAATCCTAATGGCCGCTTGCTGCCATCAAATGCAGGTCCGTACGACTGATTTTCCAGATCTGAAAAAATAGGGTTAC
>DASVMC010000588.1:0-6339 GCA_036384555.1 Niabella sp.
CTCATTTGGTGAAAGGAGAGGACTTTTTATGACGGTATTGAGAAAAAAAGGTAGTGAAGGAAATGCAGCAAAATATCGTCCAAAGACAAAGGCGCTTTCGGGGAAAATAACGGCACCCCTTGAACAATGGTTAAAAACGGAAGGGAACCGGTTGGTGAATTTTGGGGATAAAATATATGCATGGCCGGAACCGCTGTTTGAGTTATTTGACTTTTTGGCCCAGCAGTTAAGAATCATTTATTCGGGTACGCTGACCGGTGTAATAGTCCGCGACAAGCTGATCCCGGATCATGCGCTGGCCATGAGCCCGTTACACTCAGAAGCAATTATGCGGCTGGCCCTTTCTGAAGGAGATGCCATCCGGTATTTACAACGAAAGGACCTGCTGGATGCGGCCCCGGATAGCCAGGGCTGGCAGCTGGCGACATTCAAAGGGTTTCCGATAGGATGGATGAATGTGCTGGCAAACCGGATTAATAATTATTATCCAAAAGAATTGCGGATTTTAAAAGAACAAATACCTGATCTTTAAAGAGAAAATATTTCTGACCTAATGATTCGTTTATGAATAAATCAATTCCTTTTCTGGCAAGATTGGCACTGGTGCTTTTTTGTATTATCAGTCTTGGTTATTTGCTGTTACTTGGCCAGTCTTTGCTCGCGCCCCTGTTTTTTTCCTTTTTAATGGCCTTATTGCTATTACCCCTGGCCGGGTTCCTTGAAAAGAAATGCCGCTTTAAAAGAAGCCTGTCCTCATTTACAGCGGTCATTTTAATGCTGATTGTATTTGCAGGGATCATTATATTCTTCAGTAATCAGATAAGATCGTTTGCTGAAGACTGGCCACGGCTGAGACAGCAAGGCCTGACGGCTTTTCACAGTACCCAGGAATGGATTGCCGCAAGGTTTAATATTAACCTGAGGAAACAATGGAACTATATCAATCAGGGCGCCGAAAAACTGTTTTCAACAAGTGCCACTATTCTGGGCACAACCTTGTCTACCGTATCCGCTACGTTCATATTTGTGAGCTTTACCATTCTGTTTACATTTTTCATTCTTAACTACCGGAAGGTATGGTATGCCTTTCTGATCAGTGTTTTTAGTGAAACACATCAGGAGCGCGTAGAAGAAATTGTAGACAGGGTGAAATCGATTATTAAAAAATACATTATCGGGCTGCTTACGGAAATGCTTATTGTATCGGTAGCTTTAATGGTTATTCTTTTACTGCTCGGCGTTAAATATGCCGTATTGCTGGGTTTTATGGGGGGTATCTTCAATGTGATCCCTTACCTGGGTATTTTTACAGCATTACTGCTGAGCTGCCTGGTGACCTTTGCTACTGTGGGCAGCGGGAAGGTATTATTAGTGGTCATCGCTTTTATTGTAGTGCATGCCATAGACAGCAATATAGTAATGCCGCTGGTGGTAGGCTCCAAAGTAAAGCTAAACCCCATGATTGCATTTATCGGGATTATTTTGGGAGAAATGCTCTGGGGGATATCCGGTATGTTTTTATGCATTCCGTTTCTGGCCATATTGAAAATAATCTTTGATCGTGTTCCCGGCCTGCATGCCTGGGGAATGCTTATGGGCGAAGAGGGAGAACTGGATATCGGTAAAAAAAGAATACTGATGGCAAGGGAGCAGGACAGCACTTAATAGGATGTAAGTTCTCTTTAAGCACGGGCCGTTGTGCGCAATCGTTTTCACTATCATTGGTTTTGTTTAAAGAAAACGCTATTTTGCCTGCAACATAATTACGATAATAATGCGGTATTTATTAACAACGTTCTTGCTTTTGAAATTTGGTAGCATAACTGCTCAGGATGTAAGCCTGGCTCTCCAGAAAGAGCCGCCTATGAGTACAGCGCAAAAGGCTGCCCAATGGAAGCGTCTGGGCAAAGCCGTAAATGTAAGCTTTGCCAACAGCAATAAACGATATGCACAGGATCGAGTACCACAGATCGTGCAGAAAAGTACAGACACGATCGTTGCCTGGAAAGGAGAAAAAATACATACGCAGATCGCAATATGGGCTGCCAAAGCCATTACAATAGGGATTGGTATCAATGACCTGAACACGCAAGGCGGCGACCGGATTGCTAAAGACAATATTACCTATGGCTTTGTAGGCTATGTAATGACCGATGAATTCCGTAATGGTTGTGGTTACCGCAAACCGGAAGATTTTGATTCCTCATGGGTGGCAGACAGGATCAGCAGCAATCAGCAGTCGGCTGCCGTTCCCGGTGGACAGGTACAGCCTGTGTGGGTAAGTATTACTGTCCCCTCCGCTGCCAAAGCAGGTGCCTACACAGGAACGGTCACGATAAAAGCAGATAAAACATATGAGCTGAAGCTGGTTGTTAAAGTACTCGACAGAACTTTGCCTCCGCCTTCAGAATGGGCATTTCACCTGGATCTGTGGCAACATCCCGCCGCTGTGGCAAGAGTGCATCATGTGCCGCTTTGGAGTGATGCGCATTTTGACCTGATGCGGAAATACTACACGATGCTGGCAAATGCAGGGCAGAAATGCATTACGGCCAGTATTGTCAATGAACCCTGGGGGCACCAGACCTATGATGACTATCCGGGACTGGTACAATGGAAAAAGAAAAAAGACGGCTCCTGGAGCTTTGATTACAGCCTGTTTGACAAGTATGTTGCCTTTGTAATGAGCACCGGCATCAATCAGCGTATTAACTGTTACAGTATGGTTCCCTGGAAAGTGGCTTTTCAGTATTATGACGAAAAAATCGGAAAGGATACCGTATTCACCGGCCAGATCGGCTCCGATGCTTACAACGCTTTCTGGACGCCTATGCTCAAAGATTTTACAGAACACCTTAAACAAAAAGGCTGGTTTGCGAAAACAGCTATTGCAATGGATGAACGGCCAATGGAGGCTATGCAGTCAGTGATCCGGTTATTAAAGGGGATTGATAAAGACTGGAAGATCGCATTAGCCGGAGAATACCATGCAGCAATTGAAAAGGACATTGATGATTACTGTATCGCTTCAGCGCATCAGTTCCCCGACAGCATTTTAAAAGAACGGGAGCAGCAACATAAACTAAGCACCTGGTATACCTGCTGCACAGAAAAATATCCGAATGGGTTTACATTTTCACCGCCTGCAGAACACGTATGGGTGGGCTGGTATACAGCTGCGAAAAACATGAACGGATATTTACGCTGGGCGTTTAACAGCTGGGTGGAAGAGCCTTTAAAGGACAGCCGTTTCCGTTCCTGGCCGGCAGGAGATACGTATCAGGTTTATCCGGGACCTCAAAGCTCTATCCGGTTTGAAAAATTGATAGAGGGTATTCAGGATTTTGAAAAGATCAACAGCCTGAGGAAGGAATACCGCTTAAAAGGGCAGTCTGAAAAATTGCATCAGCTGGAAGCAGTACTGAAAACTTTTGAGATCCCGCAACTGGAACAACAATCCGCTGAGCAAATGGTGGTTAATGCCAAACAGATCATCAACCAGTAATGGCTGCCCGGGAAGGAATGCTCCTGATCAAAATTTATTTTTCCACATCATGCTTTCTACAGGTCTATCTGGCTGGCCACTGTATTTTGCATTCTTTTTCTGATTGTATTTAACGGCTATTGCTCCTTCAACAGGGAAATAGATCAATTGACCAATGGGCATTCCTTTATAGATCTTTACGGGCTGTTTTACAGAAATTTCCAGCGTCCAGTGTCCGCAAAATCCTACATCGCCTTTTCCTGCGGTAGCATGTATATCAATTCCCAGGCGGCCTGTGGAGGATTTGCCTTCCAAAAAAGGAACGTGAGCATGTGATTCCGTATATTCCAGAGTGGCTCCCAGGTAAAGAACAGACGGGTACAGGATGAACCCTTCATCCGGAATTTCAAAATAAGCGATTTCGTTATGCAGTTTTGCATCCAGCTGTTGATCCTTATAGGTCGCCAGCCATTGCCCTAAATGCACATCATAGGAATTGCTGCCTAAACAGGAGCGGTCATAAGGATCAATAAGAATGGTTCCTTTTTCAATTTCCTCAAGAATACGTTTATCAGATAAGATCATTATTTTCAATGTTTGAATTTAACAGGGCAGTGGTACTTCCTAACAGGTAGCTCCTGTAAAAACGGATCGGCCTGCACCATTTTTAAATGCTTAACTTGCACAAATTAATATGAATCGCTTTATCTATGCCCCTGATTTTTCAAGAAGAAATTAACAGCACCACCAGGCTCGGTATCTGGAAGATAGAAGAAGATGAGGCCTTTTTCAGGAACAAAGTGCCTGTACACCGGCAGGTGACACATCCGCACAAAAGGCTGCAGCACCTGGCGGGGCGATACATGCTGCAACACCTCTTTCCCGGCTTCCCTTATCACCTTATACAAATAGCAGATACGAAAAGGCCCTATATTGCCGGTGATGCTTTTCACTTTTCTATTTCCCATTGTGGGGATTTTGCAGCTGTGATCATCAGCAAAACGGAAAGAGTGGGTATTGATATAGAGATTCCCGTTGAAAAAATAATCCGTATCCGGGATAAATTTATAAGTCCGGCTGAGAAAGAAATATTGAACCCTCTATCGGTAGAAGAATTTACGCAGATATGGTCTGCCAAAGAAGCGGTCTTTAAGTGGTACGGATTGGGACTCGTGGATTTTAAAGAACATATCCGGCTGATCTCGTACAATGATGATCGGTCTAGCTTTGCCTGTTGCTTTACAAAAAACAATACGCAACTAAAAGTACACCTGGATCAGCTGTCCGGTCTTTGCCTGAGCTATGTAGCCACTAAAAAATAAATTTACAGTATTATCTTATAGGTTCGACAGCGAGGTCTGTGGAGATAGCTATGCTACAGGTGCGGTGACAGCTCCATTAAGATCCCGCAGAACACGCAGAATCCGCTGACCTTATGCTGCCCTCGTCTGCAGGAAAAATTAATGCTGTACCATTTCCTTTGCATTTTCCAGTGCGGCGGCAGTGGGCTGCTCGCCGCTTAGCATTTTTGCGATGGCAATGATGCGTTCATCAGTGCTCAGTTGGCGCAGGCCGGTTGTTACCTTGTTGCCCGAAGCCTCTTTGTAAACAAAAAAATGGGCGTCTGCACGGCCAGCAATTTGCGGCTGATGCGTGATACAAACCACCTGCCGGTTGGCGGCTAAGGTTTTCATGATGATGCCAACCTGTTTGGCAGCTTCACCGGAAATACCCGTATCAATTTCATCAAAGATAAGCGTGGGAAGGTTCATTTTTTGAGCAACCAGGCTTTTAATGCAAAGCATTAACCGGCTTAGCTCTCCTCCGCTGGCCACTTTATTCACCGGCTTGAACTGTCCGCTTTTATTAGCATCAAACAAAAAGTCAACCGCATCTGCACCATTGGGGTCAAGCGGCTTTTCTTCAAGCGCCACCCTGAAAACAGCATTAGGCATTCCTACCTGTTTCAGTAATTCCTGTACCGTTTTTTCAAAAGGTGCAATCTGTTTCCGCCGGGCCTGTGTTATTTTAGCAGCAATGGATGTGGTGGTTTTAAAAAGGTGGCCGGTAGCCGTTTCCAGCGCATCAATATCCTGCTGGATCTGTAAAACATTTTGCAACCGTTCTTCCAGTTCTTTTTGCAGCTGCAACAGCTCATTGGTAGATGATAGACCATGTTTTTTCTGGAGTTTATAACCGAGTGACAAGCGGTCGTTCATGGCTTCTACCTTTTCCGGGTCATACTGGATATCGTTGCTGATATGCTCCAGTTCAGCTGCTATATCCTGTAATTCTACCTGTGCGCCGGATAACCGGTTAATGAGTTCCGGAAGCTGCTTGTGATAGCTGCTATAGTTATTTAGGCTGTTTACAACACTTTTTAATTGCTGCACCAGTGGCTGTTCTCCTTCTTCCAGTGTGGCATAGGCTTTTCCTAATACAGCTTTAATACCTTCAGAATGGGTGAGCAGCTTTAACGACTCATCAATTTCTTCGAGTTCATTTTCTTTAAAGTCAGCCGCTGCCAGTTCATCATACTGGAACTGGTTATAGTCACTTTCCTTATCGGACCGGAGCTGCTGCTCTTTTAGTTGTTCCAGCTTTTTTTTGCTGCGCTGCCATTCGGTGAACGCTGTCCGGTACTCATTCAGTACCCGTGCGTTGTTGGCAAGCGCATCCAGCACATGGATCTGGAAGCTGGTATTTCCTAACTGTAATGTATCAAACTGCTGATGCAGATCCACGAGTAAGGAGCTTAATTGCTGCAACTGCGACAGGTTCACCGGGGTGTCGTTAATAAAAGCACGGCTTTTACCATTAGTGGCAATTTCCCGCCGCACTGTTATTTCAGGAAG
>DASVMC010000589.1:0-8058 GCA_036384555.1 Niabella sp.
TTCTACTACTTTCTGCGCAAAGGCGCTTCCCCATACAAATAAAATTTGCAGTGCCAAAAGATACCACTTTCGGGGCTGTAACAGTTGTTTCATAATTAAGATTCAATAATAATTTAGCAATCGAAAGAAAAAATTGGAACAGTAGTTTTAAACCGATTCTCCAGCCGAAGAAAATGATAATTTGTCATAAAGACAAATTAATTATTCTTATACCTGATTACCTTTATTTATCATCTGAAGGCAGGTAAAACAGTCAGCAGCGGGTTGCTCATCAGCATGAAAAACAGCATTCCGTTTAAAAAAAGGGTTTATGATTTTACTAAAGACAAAACCAAACGAGTAAAATAGCTGCTGCTATTGTTCAATGACAACATCGGGTAAATACAGACTGCATACGGTTTTGCAAAGGAAGTACACTAAAATTGGATGAGATCTGATTCATATTAAAATTTGAGGGCACAAACATAAGAAGAAAATATTAGTCTACAAATTAAGTAGGATAATAATAAAAAAGAAATACCTTTACGCGGATGCAGCATGTGCTTACATCAATCTGTATGCAGCTGTTCTTGTGTTATCCTGTACCAGCAGAAAAAAAAGTTCCATACAACAGCCGGCTGATCAAAAAAGTAATACCAGCCGGGGCGCTTCAGCTAGTAATGACGATCATAACCAATAGTAATTACTCATTATGAATACTCATTTTATAAATAAACTCAAAGGTTTTATATTTGTTCTTCAGCATTATTGCCAATATATAACAATGAACGGTCAGTGCCATACGGAAAGCTTTCCACCAAAATGTACTTTTTCAACTCCGACGGATCTTTCTGGTAAGCAGGTACGATCCCGTTACAGGTTACCGGTTCTTGTTACGCAGTCTGCTTTGCCTGGTAACCCGGCGACAGAAGCTAAAATCCCCGGGGCTGTTATATTCCAGCAACTGATCCGGGAATATAATTTCAGGCTGCTTTTTAGAGTTATTTTATTCATTTTAAACGTTTGAGCCAATGTTAACGCAATCGTTCCAACCCGTACCCATCCGAACAGAAAAAAGAGCTTGTGAGATCGCCTGGTTCGATGATCTTTGTGGCGGCGATACCGCCTTCCTGGGCACCGTTGATCCAGACAGACGCAGCAATTATGCCCATTGTGCCGACATCATTAAGACGGCGGACCAAATGGGTTTTAAAAATATCCTGCTTCCCACTTCCTATATCACCGGACAGGAGGTGCTGCCGTTTGCAGGTGCCATGGCACCGCAGGTAAAGAACATCAATATGCTGGCAGCCATCCGAACGGGGGAAATACATCCGCCAATGCTGGCCCGGCACATTTCCACGCTTGATCATATACTGGAAGGACGGCTTACCATTAACATCATCAATTCAGATCTTCCCGGTCTGCGTGAATCCCCGGAATTACGCTACAAGCGTTGTGAGGAAGTGATCGAGATCCTGAAACAGGCCTGGACAAAGGATTCCATAGACTTTGAAGGAGAAATTTACCAGTACAAAATGCCTGCAGATCCCGTAAAGCCCTATCAGCAAAACGGAGGCCCCCTGTTATATTTCGGCGGTATTTCCCCCGGTTCCAAGGACGTTTGTGCCAAGCACTGCGATGTGTTCCTGATGTGGCCCGAGCCCGAGGAACAGATCTATGCAACTATGCAGGAGATGAGCACACGTGCTGCTGCGTACGACCGGAAAATTGATTTTGGCTTGCGTGTTCATGTCATTGTCCGTGAAACTGAAGAAGAAGCCCGGCAGTATACAAAAACGCTTATGTCCAAATTTGATGCAGCAATGGGAGAAAAACTGAAACACCGCACCCAGGATTCACACTCGGCGGGCGTGCTCCGGCAGGACGAACTCCGCAAGAATGCCGATGACGACGATTTTATAGAACCCATGCTGTGGACCGGCATCGGGCGGGCCCGTTCCGGCTGCGGAGCGGCGCTGGTAGGAACTCCTGACCAGATCATTGAAAAATTGAACCGTTATATGGATATGGGCGTCCGGGCCTTTATACTATCGGGATACCCGCTTATTGAAGAGTGCGAATTTTTCGGGAAGCTTGTATTACCCCGCATCGATACGATAAAGCTATCCGTAGAGCAGGGACGTACTCCTGCAGCAACACCTGTGACACCATTAACAACAGGCGAATTAAAAGTTTATTAATTGTAAATCGAAAGGATATTATTTTATGAGTTTTACGCAGAAGATCGTATTGATTACCGGTGCATCCCGGGGAATAGGAAAAAGACTGGCCCTGGATCTGGCCGCTGAAGGGGCCTATCTGGGATTGGTTGCCCGCAATAAAGCCGCACTCGAAGAGGTAAAAGCTGCCGCTGAAGCCTATGGCACAAAAGTACTCCTCTTTACAGGAAGTGTGGCTGATGAACAACTGGCAAACGAGGCGGTTGCTAAAATGGTGGAAACCTTTGGCAGGATTGACTACCTGATCAACAACGCCGGTTATGGGGTATTTGGCGCTACCGAAAGCTACAGTGAACAAACCTGGTCCGACTTATACGATACCAATGTGAAAGGCACTTTCCTGTTCTGTAAAGCGGTGCTGGCACCCATGAAAAAGGCAGGGGCAGGACATATCATCAATATTGCATCTGATGTAGCCAAACGTGTCTTTGACGGCGGTGCATTATACTGTTCCTCAAAATTTGCACAGGATGCTTTCTCTGCAGCACTGCGTAAAGAAGTGCGCCGGGAAGGCATTAAGGTTTCCGTAGTATATTCCGGTCTGGTAGATACCGATTTCCATCCGGACCCGCACGCACCTGAAAAGGAGAGCTGGCTTACTGATGAGAATATGTCGGCCAATATCCGCTTTGTTATGGCACAGCCTGCACACGTTGTCATTGATGAATTAATGATTCACCCGCTTTCACAAGAATATTAGAGATAATGTATGATCCGGAGCCTTAGTATTGTAGACCTCGTTGTCGTAGCACTCTTGTTACTTTCTTTTGTCATTGCCAGTATGTATTCCAGTTTCCGGAAAAAGAATTCCGAAGAATATTTTATGGCAGGACGGTCATTAAAATGGTATTCGGTAGCCGGGTCCATCTTCGGTACCAACATTCATGCCCAGCAGATCATTGGGATGATGGGCGTCGGATATTCCATTGGTTTTGCCCAGAGCCATTATGAATTCCTGGCTGTAGCGGCGATCCTGATCCTTGTGTATGTATTTATTCCCATATACCGGAAAGGCAATTTCTTTACGCTGTCCCAGTTTTTGGAGAACCGGTTCAACAGGGGCTCCCGCCTGGCCTATACCATTCTGATGCTGGCTTTTATCATGATCCAGCTGATCGCGGGCTTTTACATCGGCAGCCGCACACTTGGTATCCTTTTTGAAGGCACGGCTCTGGAGCCCAGCTATATACAGGGCATCCTGATCATTGCGCTGGTCACTATTGTCTTTACGGTCTTTGGCGGTATGTCGTCCGTTGTGATAGCCGATAATATTTTAACGGTGATCATGGTATTAGCGGTATTGATTATCGGTACGCTTACTTTCATGCAGCCCGAAATAGGCGGCTTTAGCGGCCTGCTCCGGCTGGATCATGCCCATGCAAACAAAATGCACCTTTACCTGCCGGCTAATCATCCCGACCTGCCCTGGACCGGTGTTTTCACAGGATTGATCATCCTTCATTTTTTTTACTGGACCACGAACCAATACCAGGTACAACGGGTTCTGGCAGCTGAGACCGAGCGCGATGCCAAGCTGGGATCTATTGTTGCAGGAATGCTTAAATTTCTCATCCCCTTTTTCTCTATTGCAGCAGGAACTGCAGCCTACTATCTTTTCAATTCCCGTTTTGGCAAAAACGCGGTAATGCCGGATGATACTTTTATCACGCTGCTGAAAACAGTAGTGCCCGTGGGTTTTGGATTGAGCGGGTTAATACTGGCCGGTCTTATTTGTGCGATCTTTTCTGCCATTTACTCGATGATGAATTCAGTATCGACCATGCTTGCATATGACATTTATCGCAACTATATCAACAAGAATGCGTCTGACCGGCGCACAGTAAGATTCGGACAACTGGGCATCATTGTCATGTGTGCAATTGCTACTATCCTTGCCTACGTTACTTTTGATCCGAATTCGTCGGAAAACTTTTTCCTCATCCTGGCCAACCAGGCATCGTATATCAAGCCGGGGCTGGTTGTGGTCTTCTTCTGGGGGATCCTGTGGCGGAAAACGCACCCCATTGCCGCCTTAACGGTCTTAATTGCTTCGCCACTCATTGGCTGGGGGCTCGACATTTTGTATAATGATTTCCTTGCGCATTTTGAAGCTATTGCCAACCTCTTTGGTACCCATTTCAATTTCCTGCACCGGGTATTCATGATCTTTTTTGTAGGATCTGTCCTGATAGTGGTGCTAAGCAATTATTTCAACCGCACAAGAGGAGTGGTTGCCACCAACGAATTGTCCGTTTCATTTTCAGGAACCGGAAAGGCAATAGTAAGAGCAGCCCTTATTCACACGCCCATCCTGCTGCTGGTGCTATTCCATGTCATTACGCCGCAAATAGCGGCTTATCCGGCGGCTTTGCTTACATTCGGTCTTTTTCTCTGGTATATGAGTAAAGAACAATCCAGCTATCGCTTTTATCAATCCGATATTTTCTATGCCGGAATATTAACAGGAGCATTGATCTGGATTTTGTATTTTTTCGCCTAAATTCTGTTTACGTGAAAACTATTTATCAAGCATGATCACTATTGTTGTAGGAACGAATCGCCTGCATTCGAAATCCCGGAAAGTTGCAGAGTTCTATAAAAGTCAGTTAGACACGATGCACATTGCCTGCCAGATCCTTGACCTTGCAGACCTGCCGGAGGACTTTATCGTATCGGCGCTTTATCATAATTCCGGGAAGAATGAAAAATTCAATGAAATACGTCATGAAATTGAGCAGGCCGAAAAATATGTATTCGTACTGCCCGAATATAACAATTCCGTTCCTGGTGTATTTAAAGCTTTTATTGACGGGCTCAGCTACCCGAACGCATTACTTAATAAGAAATGTGCCCTGGTGGGCATATCCGACGGTGTATCTGGAAATGCTTTAGGGCTGAGTCATATTACGGATATCTTCAACTACCTGGGCATGTATGTGCTGCCACAGAAGATCCGCATTCCGCTCATGAAGAAAAACTTTGTTGAAGGGATCGTTACCGATGAGTTCATCAATAAGCTCATCATTGACCAGATCCAGCGCTTAATAAAATTCTGAATGGTTTTTTATACACGCGTGTTATCCGCGCAAAAGTCTGTTCCTAACCGTTCCTTTTTGCTCCGGAAAAATAAAACAACTGCCTGCACCTGCTTTTACAGCAGTTTCAGCAGGGTTTCGTGTGCAATAATATAAACCGCAGCAACTGCGACCAGCCATCCGAAACCCGTTTTCAGTCTTCCCCCATCCACTTTTTTGGACAAGGCCGATCCGATGAATACGCCCAACATCATGATCAGGGAGATTTGCAGGATAAAAGGCCAGTTAATACTGTACGATCTCCAGCCGCTTAAAAAGCCGGCCATCGATTGTATGGCAATAATCGTAAGAGATGTTCCGATCGCTTTTTTTATATCGAGTCTGCAAAACAATATTAATGCAGGAATAATGAGAAACCCGCCACCAATACCTACCAGCCCGCACAGCACCCCTACCACTACTCCCCGGATGATCAGCGTAAAATAATTATCGGTTGCTTCTCTTTCAGGACCATTATTTTTGGAACGAATGATCCGATAGGATGAAACGAACATGGCCACAGAAAGCATACACATCAGAAAGGTTGCTTTTGTAAAGGCAACGCCCTTCACATAAAAGAAAACATCCGGGATGCGGGGTTCAATGAACAGTTTTGTGAGCACAACTGAAATAATTGAAGGCAAACCAAAATCCAGTGTTGCTTTTCTGCTTACCAGTCCCTGCTTTAAATAAGAAAATGCTCCCAGCGAGCTTGTTGTTCCCACTATGAAAAGGGAGTACAATGCTGCGGTAGGAGCATCGATCCGAAAAAGGTACACCAGAACAGGAACGGTTATAATACTACCGCCTGCGCCCATCAGTCCTAAAAGCAGGCCAATCAGCAACCAGAGTAAAAGACCCAGTAACACCATAACAGACAGCATCGCTTATTAAAAATTCATTCTCTCGTTCCACACCTTTGAACAACAATCCTTCAATTTCCCTGTGCGTCTTTGCTGCGCCGGAGCCTTCAGGCTTATTCATCAGCCATGATCTCCTTAGCCTTTACCAGCTCTTTATTCAATTCTTCATAGATGCACCTGATACGCATTGCGTGATCTAATAATATGCGTCCTGCTTCAGAAAGCGATAGTTTA
Organism: Niabella sp.; assembly: GCA_036384555.1. GTDB lineage: Bacteria > Bacteroidota > Bacteroidia > Chitinophagales > Chitinophagaceae > Niabella. The sequence goes on from DASVMC010000589.1 coordinate 6,394, forward strand.
TGCCTGTTCCGCACAAAAAGATTCCGGCCGGCCTGCATTTCAAGGTCGCAGATATTCTTACTGACTGCTGGTTGGGAAATATGCATCTCCCTCGCTGCTTTTGTAAAATTGAGGTGCCGGGCCGCGGTTATAAATACGAGCAGCTTAAAGTCAATATTGATCATACCCTTTCAGTGGATGGTGAAGCACTTTTTTCTACTCCGTCTCAAATCCATATTTACGATAGATCGCTTTTGCTTCATCCGAAATCAGGTAATCCATAAAAAGGGTTGCTGCTTCCGGATGCGGTGCATTTTTGAGCCTGCCGGCCAGATAACTTGCCCGCACATTCTGTTGCGGAGGTATGACGATCTCTTCTACGGGGTGTCCGATCAGTTTTTGATAGACCACCTCGGAGGTCCATACAGGAGCAACATCCGCATCACCCAGCAGTATTCTCAACGGACTCTCCCGGTGATGTATGCGTGTGAGGTAAGTAGAGCCATCCTTTACCTTCCTGTCCATGATAGCCTGATATAATTTTTCGCCGCCTGCTTTTTTATAGGCCGTTTCAATTTGCCGGCCGATACCTTCCCAGGCCGGGTTGGGCATACTTACCCGGATCTTTGGCTGTTGCAGGTCCATAAGAGAACGGATCTTCTTTGGATTATCTTTAGGAACCATTAAACTAAGCTTATTATATGCATAAGTTTCGATCCGGTCAACATAACTCGTCATGGTCGACATCCTGCCCGAGCCTGCGGTATATACATCGGGTTTATGGGTGATCCGCAGATTGCCGATCGTGATGGATCCGCCTTCGATCTGTTTTGCCAATATCCCCGGTGGCAATGTCTCCGCAAAGATGCGCTCGATCTCCGGGTGCTTTTTCCTGAAACCCGCCAGCAGGTCGTCGATACACATGAATTGGTTCCCTGCAAAGAAAACTACCAGTTGCGGATCTACTATATCTCCGTAGAGGTCCGGCACATTGTTGATGCCGGGAATGGTAAAATTCACCGCCGATTCAGGTGATTTGTTCCAGGGCGGGTCAAACCGGTGCGCGTCCTGTGCGTTTGCAAAAAAGCAGCCCGCTAAAAGTAGTAACACTGCAATCTTCAGTCTCTTCAAAATTCCCATCATAATGATCTATTTAATTTTTTATATGGATGATCTGCTATTTTCCGCTTTTACTTCCGAAATTAAAAGGGCCCAGTTTATGCTGTTCCTGCGCAACAGCGTCCTGATAAGGAGGATAGGGACAGTCTTTCGGTTTCTTTGAAAGATCCGGGTAATCCAGCTCCTTATTGGCCTTAACAGGCCGGCCATGGCTGTTAATAAATGCCGCAACATCGTAAGCCTCATCATCACTGAGCAAAGGAGCATCGTGGGTTACCCCAAACGGCATATTTGCTTTAATGAACCGGGCGGCGGTCAGCAAGCGTGCCATACCTGCCCCGTCATTATAAGAATCATCTCCCCACAAGGGCGGATAAATATATCCCCCTTCCCTGTTACCGTCCGTTCCCTTCATACCTGCGCCATCCGGTCCGTGACATGAGGCGCACCTGTTCACATAAACACTGCTTCCTTTGTTAGGGTCTGCCGCTCTGCCGGGCGCCTTAAAATCGATAAAGCCCTGTCCTTTCAGGCGGGACCCAAGAGACACCGGCACGTTCTTACTAA
>DASVMC010000590.1:0-5353 GCA_036384555.1 Niabella sp.
CTTACTGGGCCAAAAACAGCCCAGGTAATAATCTTCTGTACCCGTTCCATTAATCTGTGGTGTCCGGTTACCATCCATATAAAAGTGTTCATTGCCTTCGCAATAATGTTCCAGCCGGCAGGTTTGCACAGTACCCAGGTACCAGCCGGTGCCGGGCGACTCAAAAAACAACCAGTCTCTTCCGTATTCGGTAACTCCCTGGTGATAAAAGGTGGTAAAATAGCCCGTTTTGATTTCAGGATACGAGGTAGTATCGTATGCAATTTTTGCCTGGATATTGGGGAAAGAAGCGTCCGACCGGTTCTGTAAAATGATCCGTGCATTGCGCCAGTACGGCATTACAAAGCGACAGGTCAATTTTAAACGGTCTTTGCCCGACTTTTCAACAGAAAGGGGGAGCGATTGAACCGGCAACACATAATCGGGCGTGGCAAAAAACATTCCTACAGGGGCCAGCACTTGGTATTGCCGGCTGTTATTGGTTGCTTCAAAGACCTCCCTGGGTGCCTGATCCTCTTTTTGAGAAGCCTCATCCCAGATCATACCAATAAAAACATTCTTAAGAAAGGCAACGGAAGTATCCGTTTCTATTTCTATGGATCGGATGGAGCCCGATCCGGACTGCCGGAACAGGTTTATTTGCTGGTGCGGTAACAGGGTGCTTTGCAGCTGATCGACCGGATCTTTTGTGACCGGCATTTTTTGATCTGTGAACGCGGATAAAACAAAATCGCGTTGCTCCTGTACGCTTGCCGGTTTGATGGTTGTTCCATAAGAATATTTTTCATACAAAATATGATAAAAGGTCGGCTTACCTTCTACACTTATCCGCAGCGATTTTTCAAAAAAGACGGGCGCAAAACTGTTACCGGCATAGGAATCCTTTCTATAGTACCCCCTCAGATCATAGGAAACCAATGGTTGCGTAAAGCCCGGGAGCCGTCCCTGATAAAAATCAAGGACACGGATCTTATACCGGGGCGTGGTTTCGCCGTTAAAATAAAATTTTAATACTGCCATGGAATCTATCGAGGTCGCCCACATACTTTTAATACACCCCGGCGCTTTTACGTCAAAAATTACCGCATCTCCCTGATCATCGCGGTACAAAAAGTAATTTGCATCCCCGTTCTGCTGGTGTGGACTGTGGCTGGAGAACTGGCCGCACCATACCGTACCATCCGGAATAACGGGAAGGCGGGAAAGAAAAGCACTGGTGCTGCTACCGTTGTTGGATTGGGCTTGTGCGTGACCCAAAATTACTGTGATGCACAGGACAATAATTATAAGTTGTTTCATGATCTGCGACTAAAAATAATAAACTTATGCTATAGAACTAATAGTGCTTTTGCCTCCGGTAATGGCGGATCAGTATTAAGAACATGATGCTATCGAATGCCAGATAAGCGTATTGAGAGCGGGAAACACCCACACCAAAAGGGAACCAGATACCCTGTATATGAAGCGCCGATAATTCCTGTGCAAACAGGCCGGTTGCCACCAGCAATGTAGCTAATAGAACAAGCCATTTATCTTCTGTGTGTTGCCGGATACCCCGGTAGATAATATACAGCAGCAACAGAACAAATAACAGGCGTATGGTGTTGGAAGCCGTACTAAAAATAGTATGGGAAACGGATCCGGCAATCCAGGGCAGCCCCAGCAGTTGGGAGCACATATAAAGGAGCGTCAGCACGGCAATGATCCGCGGAATCCAAACGGGTTGTTCCAGTTTGTGCCAGTTCCACCAGGCCATTAGCCAGCTGCCCAGCGTTAACGGAACCAGGATCACAGGGGTAATAATGTCAAACGCATGGGCGCTCTCTACCTGGAACCAGTAGAAAACAGCCTGATTGGCGCGCACCAGCGCCAGTAAGATCAACGCAAATACAAACCACTGATACTGTTTCCCAGGCTTATAAAAAATAAAGATCAGCAGCGCCAATAACAGGAATATAGCAGGCAAGATCACTTCCGCTATATAGCCTTTGATGATCTGATCCCATTGGAATTGGTAGATGGCGGCAACGCTGCTTTTTTCACCCAGCACCGGGGCAATATGAATGCCGCCGGCGTCCGGGAGCTGGCTTAAGGTAGCCTTGCTCATCCACACTCTGAAGGCAATGGTAACCTGCTTTTTGTTCCGGATACTGTCTGGCAGCAAAAACAGCAGGGGCTGCACACTGTATGCCACAGGTTCCGGTTTTGAAAAATCGCCGGCACTGCCAAGCAATGCCCCGTTAATGAATAATTGATAGGCATCATCAACAGCAGGGGGGCAGGCTATGGCCAGCTGAGCTCCCTTTACCGTATCTAATGAAATTTTTATACGGTACCAGGCAAATCCAAAATAGTTATTATGTCCTTTGGCCGTCCACCCGGGCACATAGCCGGAGTAGCCCACATCGCCGTCACGTGCACCCGGCGGTGCAGAAAGATCCACAAGCTCCCAATCTGCATCATCAAGATCCGGGCGGCTCCACTCAGGATGATCCCCGGTTTTAAATTTCCAGGGACCGTTACAGGTAATGGTAGCAGTATCCTTACCAGATACGGCCGCACCGGTTACGGAAACAGTAAAAAGCGCGGCAATGGTTAATAGAAAGGCGTATGATCGTTTCACTTTTGTTTGTTTCTTAAGATAATGCTTTGCCATTTGATAAAAGGCTGAGCAATAGTAAAGAGTTATAAATTTATAGAAATGTTTTTAAAAGCTAAGCCCCTTAATGTCGTGCTGAGCTTGTCGAAGCGGAATTCGATTATAAAGAGCACTTTCGCCCGAACAAAGTTCAACCCGGACAGGCTTCGTCGGGGTCCGTCTGATTAGGGAATTGATGGCGCTAATGCCGGGGAGAGGAAGGAGCTTTGGCTATGGATATAATGTGATCGGGTTTTATTTACAGATCCTTTATTAAATCCATTACTTAACATAATATAAATTATAGGAAAATGTTGTACCTTTGTATAGCGCATATAAGGATGCTACCGGGGCTTTTATCCGGGATTCCTTATGTGCCATGTTTAGGGTTTTAGATTTAAAATGACGTCCCCGTATTTCTATACAGGGACGTTTTGCTTTTGAGTGTTGCAACTGTGAGCGGGTTCAATTCCTGCTGAATGGGTTTAACGGCTGTGCTCATACCGCCGGTGAATTTTTACGCTATCCGGTTACCCGGATTCGTATACCTGGTGCCTGAAGCCCATACCATTCAGCAAGCGCGGAAATTATCTTGCAGCGTTCAATTGTCCGGCTTCTGTAGAACAATTTCTGTAAGGCAATATTGCCGACACACTTTGAATATTGAATTTAAAGTTTATGTAATAATTTATAGTCTATTCATTTGAAATAAAATAAACACTTTTATATGCAAAATATATGTACATAAACTAACTGCCGGTGGCTGTTGGCATCAGCATTTAAAATCGGCTTACCAATAATTACCCAAGAACAGAAAAGCCCTTTATGAGCGCTAAAAATGGGAATAACAAACCTCTAAAACAGGTCATCTGCACTACCCGTTTATCTAAAATCTTATTGGTCTTCTATTTAACATAATGTTTTAACGCCCTCATTGTTCACTTCAACATGCTCACTATTATGGGTAATAATAAGTTTCCCCTGTCCTATGGTTACATCTACATACTGGCCGGGCTGAAAGCCACAATCGGCCAGCCATTTGCCAATCAAACGTATTTCCGGGTGATGAGATACACTATTGCCACCAAACGGCCCTGTGTTATAAACAACTATTTTTTCGTAGACTTTTAGCCTGCGTACGCTGGGCATGACGCAATTGTTTTTCATGGTTACAATAATTGCCATAATCGTTGTTTTATAAGGTTAAAAAATTAGGGGCATGTCATGGTGAGCCTGACGAACCGTGATCGTGCCGGTCGTCCTTCGGCAAGCAGCGGTATCAAAAGGGTCTTTGGGTATCTTAGTGCTCATGGTTACTTTTTAAAGTTGATCAATTGATTAGCCCTCCAAAAGTACCTGTCCGGCATGCCTGTAAGCAACATTCCTGCAATGTAAAATACAGTCCGCTCTTTGTTTTTTACCTCCGTATTTTACGTATCTTTAAAAGGCGATGCAATTCATTATTAACGCTTAAATTTGAACCTATGACAAATACAGATGCTATGAAGAAAAAGATACATCAGGGCCGCAACATCAAACGCTTCCGTGAAATGCTGGGTATCAAGCAGGATGCGCTGGCTTTTGAGCTGGGCGATGATTGGAACCAGCAAAAAATATCCCTGCTGGAACAAAAAGAAACCATTGATGCGCCCCTGCTCCAACAAATATCCGCCGCGCTGAAAATACCTGCAGAAGCGCTACAGAATTTTGATGAGGAACAGGCGGTGAATGTGATTGCAAATACTTATTCTTTTCAAGATTTTAAAGACAATGCTGTTGCCTCTGGATTTAATTATCAGCCTTCCTTCAACCCTATTGACAAAATGGTTGAGCTGTATGAACGTATGATTCAACAGCAAAAAGAGATGATTGAGAAATTGGAAAAAATAATTGAAAGGAAATAATTTTTTAGGGCGTGCCCCCAGCCCTGCCAGCGCGTCCCGATGGCTATCGGAACCCGCATACGGCCGGGGTCGGGCAACGGCGAAGCCCTCATGAGCTCCATTAAAAACAATAAAAAAAATGGCGAATAATCCGCTATATCTTTTGTTCCGCCCAGCCTGCCCTGAGTGCTGCTGAAGGGCTCCACAAAAGGATGCCGCTGCTATCCCTCACGCGGAGGAAAGGAAATAACGAAGAAGAAAGAATGGAGCGGTTCATTGAAGGGAAATAAATCGCCGTATATACCTAACCTTACACCAAAATGCGATGGCAAAAAATAAGAAAATACAGGTCGAGGGCAAAGAGATAACCATACTTTTTGATAACGACAAGGAGTATATTTCGCTTACAGACATGCTCAAAGCTAAAGGCTACGCAACAGAAACACAGTTGAGTATCTTGGAATATGGGAAGCTGTTTACAATCCCAGTTTTAATTATGGCGGATTCGCCATAATTAAAAGTCAGGCAGGATTGAACAGTTATAAACTAAGTGTAAAAGAATGGGTTGAAAAAACGAACGCAATTGGGATAAAGGCGACGGCGGGCAGATATGGTGGAACTTACGCCCATCCCGACATTGCTTTTGAATTTGGAATGTGGATTAGCCCACAGTTCAAGATATATCTGGTCAGAGAATTTCAACGTCTGAAAGCGGATGAAAACAACCGGCTGCAATTAGAAGGGAAAATAAATTGCCGTACATGCCTAACCTTACACTAAAATGAGATGGCAAAGAATAAGAAAATAAATGTTCAGGGTCTTGATATTGTTT
>DASVMC010000591.1:0-7307 GCA_036384555.1 Niabella sp.
TGATACCCTCGTTTTTTGAAATTGATCCCCGGTATACAAAGGATAGTGTGGTCGTCCTGATGCATGATGATCAGCTGGAGCGTGCAACCAATATGAAAGGAAAGGTGAGTGAACATACCTATGCACAATTGTCAAAAGCAAGATTAAAAGACCGGCAGGGAACGATAACCAACTGCAAAATCCCGACGCTTAAGGAAGCACTTGACTGGGGGAAGGACAAAACGATCTTTAACCTGGACAATAAAAACATCCCCTGGTCAAAATATGTGGAACTGTTTAAAGACGGGGATTATCCGAATCTGATCCTGAGTGTCCGCTCTATGAAAGAAGCGCTTTATTATTACGAAAGGCTTGATAATGTTTTATTATGTGTGGCTATAAAGAACCAGGCCGATCTGGATGCTTTTAAAGGAACAGGGATATCTTATAACCGGATCATTGCCTATGTTGGCGATTCTGTTTCCCGGGCTACAAATGAAATTTGCCGGTTGCTTCGCCATAAAGGAGTAATGTGTTTTTATTCGTTTCCACCCACTTTTGATAAGCTAAAAACGGATGCGGAACGGTTGAAAGCCTATTGTGCGGAGTTGATAAAACGGCCTGATATTATAGAGACTGACTATCCTGCATTGTTTTCGGGGATAGGGGATCAGCAGCGGCCGTAAATGTGATCCGGCTCCTGATGACAGCCCCTTATGGGGACGACAATAGAATTCCTTACCGGTTTTAAAAATGCTTAATTGTATTTAAATATTTTTATTATTTATTATTTTTTATAACGATTTTTTTATAATTTGGTAATAATTTCTTTAAAATAGTTTTCTTTTTTTGTAGCTGATTTACGATGGTATTTGTATAAGGCGGCCATCGGCTCAATATTTTAAAGATTAAATCATCGGTTTTTTTTCATAAAAGATTTAATCGATTAAATCTTTTATGAAAATTATGTCAGGTATGTTTTAAAAACAAGATTTGATGCTGCCATTATATAAGATTATTTAAGAATACAATAAGATCCCAAAACAATTCAATCACTCCAATAAGACATATTATGGAAAGACAGACAAAAAGAGTAAATAAACTAAGATGCTGCCTGTTGCTGTTCGTTTTGCTATTTCAGTGTTTTAATCTGATGGCGCAAAAAGGATACGGAACGATCCAGGGGCAGGTACTGGCAAGCAACGTGCCGCTTCAGGGCGCTACGGTAGCGGTTAAAGGCACCCCTATCACTGTAATTACAGACCAGAATGGCAATTTTAGTTTAACAAGCAGGGAAGGAACCTGCAGGCTGGTTGTTTCCTATGTAGGGCACATTACAGAAACACGCGAGGTGCAAATTAAAAAGGGAGAGACACAGACCCTTCAGTTTAACCTGGCGCCTTCCGGACAATTGGAGGAAGTGGTGGTTAGTTACGGTAAGCAAAGGGCGCGGGATGTAACCGGATCTATAGCCACTGTGGATGCCGCAAAATTGCAGGATCAGCCCGTGAACCAGTTTGCGCAACAATTACAGGGCCGGGTGCCGGGCGTACAGATTTCCCAGTATAGTGGTCAGCCGGGCAGGGGCATTGGATTTATTGTGCGGGGAGCGGCCTCTTTTTACTCAAGTAATCAGCCCCTGTTTGTGGTTGACGGTGCTCCTGTTACGGGAAGTATCAATAATATTAATCCTGCCGAAATAGAAAGTTTTAGCTTCCTCAAAGATGCATCGGCTACCTCCCTGTACGGGTCAAGGGCTGCGAATGGGGTGGTGCTGATAACGACCAAGCATGCAAAGAACGGCGACGCTAAAGTGGAGTTTACCGCCAGCTACGGCGTGCAAAAAATTCCGACAGGCCGGTTGCCCAAAATGATGAACGCCCGGGAATTTGCAGAATTTATGAAGGGACGCGAAGAAGACGGTTTGAAATATGAACCGGGCTATAAGGTATCTGCCGATTATAAAGCGGCCTATGATAACCCGGAACAATATGGTGAAGGCACCAACTGGTTTGATCTGCTAACAAGGACAGCGCCCATTCAAAGCTACGACCTTACCGTACAGTCGGCACGCGAACGGTCCTCTTCAACCATTATGGTAGGTTACCAGGAGCAAAAAGGGGTGATCATTAATAATGGTACCAAACTCTTCTCGCTGCGGTTTAATCAGGATTTTACCTCGCTCAACAAAAGACTGAAGGTCGGGTTTAATGTAGCGCCCAGCTACCGGGTAGATCATAACAACCGCTTTTCCACGGACGGGGTAAACGGATATTTTGAACGGTTTTTTGAAGCCAGTCCGCTGATTGCTCCCTATGACAGTGCCGGCAACTTTATAAGAAACGTTGCGTCTCCTGGTATGGTTTCCTATATTAATCCGCTGGCTATTTACACGCTTACCAATGATGATTATTATACCACCCGTATTCTTGGTAACGGATATGTTGAGCTGGAATTGCTGAAAGGATTGTGGTCCAAAACCAATGTAGCGGTGGATAAAGGTGCAGAAACCCGTAAGTTCTTTCAGTCGGGAATTGTCACCGGTACACAAGGGCAGACCACGGGCACCAGTTCTGCCGTAGATAACGGTTCCTGGACTGTAGAATCGAACCTGGTATATAATAAAACTTTTGGCGTCGACCACCACCTGGAAGCGTTAGCCGGGTACTCTGCTCAGAAATTCAGTTCCTACAGTAATAATTTAACGGGGTTGGGATTTGCGAGTGACGATATTCCTTATCTCAATGCGGCTACCAGCCTTACAGGGGGCAGTGGCAGCGGCGCTTACTCCATGCTTTCGACTATTGGCCGTGTCAATTATAACTACAAAGGTAAATACCTGTTATCCGGCGCTTTCCGGCGCGATGGTTCGTCGAAGTTTGGTGTTAACCGGCAATGGGGCAATTTCCCATCGGTATCTGCAGGATGGGTAGTGAGCGATGAACGATTCTGGGATAATATTAAAGCAATTAATTTTTTTAAAGTGCGGGCCAGCTATGGTATTACGGGGAACAATTTTTTTGCCGGCAACTATGATCCCCAGGCAACACTTGGTACCTACTACTATGATTTCAACAATGTAATTACACAAGGCCAGACTATTAACCGCCTGCCTAATGAAGAGCTGGCGTGGGAGCGTAACAAGCAATTTGATATTGGGGTAGACCTGGCATTTTTTAATAACCGCCTGAACTTCACCTACGATTACTATCATAAAACAACGGACGGCCTTATTCAGCAAAGATCCATTCCGCGTTCATCCGGGTTTTCACAAATTATATTCAACGTTGGGGAATTGCAGATGTGGGGGCACGAGTTTAGTATTACCTCTAAAAACTTTGTTGACCAGCCCTTTACCTGGAGCACTACCTTAAATATGTCCTTCGACAGGAATATCATTACCAAATTAGTGGACCCGGGTTTTATAAGAAGGAATACGGGAGTGTCGTCTGATTATTATCGCCAGCAGGTGGGCCATCATCTGGGAGAATTTTATGGATTTGTTTTCGAAGGATTGTATAAGGATGAAGCGGATCTGGCCAATTCGGCAAAATACCTGGCAACAAAAGCAAACCCCAACGGAGTTTCTGATGTAGGTACCATAAAAGTTAAAGACGTGAATGGGGATGGCGTTATAGACGATGTTAACGACCGGACCTTTATCGGTGATCCGACTCCTACCTTTACCGGTGGCTTGTTTAATAATTTTCAATATAAAAATTTTGATCTGAACCTTAACATGACCTATTCCGTGGGAGGAAAGATCCTGAATGCGGCAAAATGGGCTTACCAAACCAACATGGATGGTTCCCGAAATCTGCTGGCTGCTGCTGCGGACCGGTGGCGCTCTCCGGAAGATCCGGGATCAGGTGAATTCCCAAGAACAAAATCGGGTACCACGGCTATGGGCCGGCAGGTAAATTCACAATGGATCGAGAATGGTTCGTATCTGACGTTGAAAAATGTCTCATTGGGCTACACATTGCCTTTGAAAAATTCTATGCTAAGTAATTTAAGAGTATTTGCATCTGTTCAGCAGGCATTTGTATTAACCGGTTATTCCGGAATGAATCCCGAAACGAATGTAGGCGCATCAGATCCTACCGCCGGTGTGGGAATCGATGAAAATGCATACCCCATACCCAGAACGTTCTCTATTGGATTTACAACAACGTTTAAATAAAATCAAACAAGTACAAAATGAAAAAGCTTTTTCTACTATATATAGTTATTTGCCTGACGCAGCCATCATGCAAGAAAGATTTTATTATACTCTCTCCCCAGGATTCTTATACAGCCAATAACTATTATAAAACCGAACCTCAGTTCAGATCGGCCCTGGTGGCGGCTTATGCGCCGTTAAGAGATGTTTTGGTTAATGATTATTTTACTTCAGAAATGCATTCAGACAACACGGTCTACCAGCCCTTGCCCAGTAACAGGGGTACAGCAATCGTGGAGCGTGAAAATATATCTGACTTTCTGAATACATCAGTAAACGCATACGCTGCCGCCACCTGGCAGCATTGCTATACCGGAATATCCCGCTGTAACATCGTAATCGAAAGGCTGTTGAATGCAGGTATTCCCGATGATGCAAAAAAAGATATTGACGGGCAGGCAAAGTTTTTAAGGGCATTGAACTATTTTAAACTGGTGCGGCTATATGGCGGAGTTCCTTTGTTCTTAAAAGAAGTGAACAAAGCGGAGGACGCGTTTAAGCCCAGGGCACCGGTTGATGAAGTGTATAACCAGATTATTTCAGACGCGAAAGACGCTATCGGAGAATTGGGAGCGCCTGCAAAATTTCCTCAAACCGGCAGCGCTACAAAAGGTGCGGCTTCCCTGCTCCTGGCAGAAGTCTATATGGTTCAGAAAAAATGGGCAGATGCTGAAACCCTGCTCCAGTCAATTACCGGAATGGGATATGACCTCCTGCCCAATTACGCGGACGTTTTTGCTCCGGCTAATAAGAACAGCAAAGAATCAGTTTTTGAAATACAGTTCCTTGGGGGTACCATAACGGGGGCTACGCCCGACCCCCTGTGTTTTCATTTTATACCAAGAAGCAAAGACACTAAAATGCTTACAGGTATTACCATTGATAATACCGCTACTGGCGGATGGAACACGCCCAGTAGTGATCTGATAGCCAGCTTTGAAGCGGGTGATAACAGGCTGGATGCTTCTATAGGCATCGCGGAAGGCGTCTATGACGGAAGCAATTATTTCGTTTATTCCGCTGCCAAAAGTATTCTGAATTATACACCGGCAGCAGGCAAAGTCGGTGTTCCTTACATTAAGAAATACCTGCATGCCCCGGTGGAGGCTACCACAGGGTCCGGTGATGATTTTCCTATCTACCGCTATTCCGATGTGTTGCTTTTGTTAGCAGAAGCATTGAACGAGCAGGGGAAATCAGGCGATGCACTGATTCCTTTAAACAAAGTGCGGGCCCGGGCAGGATTGACGGCCGCTACCAGTACGGATCAGACTGCGCTGCGGCAGATCATCTATCATGAGCGCAGGGTGGAGCTTGCCTTTGAAAACCATCGATGGACAGACCTGCTCAGAACCGGCACCGCACTGGATGTGATGAATGCATTTGGAGTGAAGATTAAAAAAGAGCTTACTTTCCTGGCTTCGGATGCTTATGTTTTAGACGATCACCATTTATTATTCCCTATTCCGCAGACCGATGTTGATCTGAATCCGGATATTAAGCAGAACCCGGGATACTTTTAGCGCAGGTACGGAATTTTAGATTTTGGTATGATACCAATGCATTGAAATGAATGTCATTTTAAACTAAGTGTTTTATTGTATGAAGAATTTACAACGCAGGGATTTTATCAAGATTAGCAGCCTGGCAGGTTTGCAGCTTGCGGCGTTCAACGGCTATAGTGCTTTCCGGAGTAACACTGCAACCATAGGAATCAATGATTTTATTAGACCACCGGAAATAGCCCGGTCGGGCTGTTATTGGTGGTGGTTTAACGGGTTACTAAACAAAGAAGGTATTACCCGGGATCTGGAAGCATTTAAGGATAAGGGAATCGGAAATGTTTTAATTATTAATACTTAGGGTGGATTGGGCGGCGCGCAGTTCCCCGAAGGGGCCAAACTGTTTTCTCCGGAATGGCGGGAACTTTTCAGACATGCACTTAGAGAAGCGGCGCGTTTAAAGATCGAAGTGGGAATGAATTTAAGTTCGGGCTGGTGTATGGGCGGCCCCTGGATACCTCCGCAACATGCCGGACGCTGGATGTTACAATCAAAAATAGCAATAGATGGCCCCAGAAAGTTTTCGGAGGCGCTCCCCTTACCTGGTGGGCGGGATGGATATGATAATGTGTTTAACCCGCCAGGGTATAAGGAATACTTAAATCTGCCCATTGAAAAATTGGATTACCGAGACACCCTTATTGTGGCGGTCCCTGATAAGTATGGATACCAGTCCCGCCTTCGGGATGAAAGAGGCGGTGCATCGCTCTCGGCAAAAACCAATCGTAAGGACATCAGCAACCAGGCCAAGGCAAGAGAAGTCATAGCCCCGGTAATAGCAGCGTGGAAGGAGCATCCCGATGATATTGCAATTAAGCAAGAGGATGTCATTGATCTTACAGATAGGGTAAATGCCGAAGGTATATTGAATTGGGACGTACCGCCGGGGCATTGGACGGTTATCCGTACCGGGCACCGGATGACGGGCTCAGGATTATTGATTGCCCAGCCCGAAGCGGATGGCCTTTCGGTAGACTGGTTTGCACCGGAAGGAGTGGACCTGCAGTTTGAAAATTTTGCTAAAATTATTTTAGAAGAGGCAAAGGCTGTACCGGGGAATACCTTAAAATATTTTCATGATGACAGCTTTGAGGACGGCTTCCCCAATTGGACGGAAAAGATACTGGCGCGTTTCGAGCACTACCGGGGGTATGATCCGCGGCCTTATATACCCGTTTTCGCCGGGTTTATAATCGGTAGCGCAACAATATCAGATCGTTTCTTAAGTGATTATAGAAAAACTATTGCAGATTGCATGGCTGATTTGCACTATGGGCGTTTTGCTACGCTTACCCATCAGCATAATTTAAAAATGCAGAATGAGGCTGCCGGTCCCAGCCGGTCTGGCAGCATTAGCATGAATGGCTTAAAAAACCTGGGCTATTCAGATTATCCGATGGGAGAGTTCTGGCTCGGCACCGATCCGGAAGATCAAAGCACACTGGCAGATACTATGCCTTACGGTATATCCAGGTTAGATAACGGGCAGAATAAGGTTACAAAAATGACTGCTTCCGCAGCGCATACATACGGAAGAAATACAG
>DASVMC010000592.1:0-6575 GCA_036384555.1 Niabella sp.
GATACTGCTCAAACCGAATTACTGCTCACAAAAAGAAATCAAAAGATGGCCCGGCGCATTGACAGCCTGGCAGGTGCCCGGTCTATGTTCTTTGCAATTGGCGCAGCCCATTTACCAGGTACAGAAGGCGTATTGTCCTTACTGAAGGAAAGAGGATTTACGCTAACTCCTGTATTCTCAAAGAACAGGATACCCGCAGAAAAATATACGTATAAAAAGGTACCACAGCAGTGGTCTGTGATCAACGACCCTCTGTACACGGCTGCTATGCCGGGTGTGCCGGGGGTTGTGAAGATTCTGGGGTTGTTCGATACGAAGTTCTACATGGATATATCTAAAATGACAGGATATCAGACCTATGCTGTGATGAACACGTTAATGAATGTCAATAATTTTCATAAGCTGGACAGTTTGATGCATATGATGTATCCTGCGTTTAAGCCGAGGCTGTTGAAAAAATGGGATAGTGCGGGAATTACGGGAGCTACTTATATGTTAGACAAAAATGAGGACCTGAAATTCAAGATTACGGTACAGGAGGTGAATAACAGGATATATGTTGCCAGCATGTTTGCCAGGAACAAAGAGCAGCTTGAGTCTGACGACGCCGTACGGTTTTTTAGCGCTTACGGTATAAAAAAAGATGCAGAAAAAGATGCCCCTGTTTTTTACGATTTTAAGGATTCTGTAATGGGGGTTCAGATTACAGGTCCGGCTCCGTTTCAATATAATGAAAAGTTCTCGGACCCGAATAGCAATGGATGGAAGGTAACTACTTATACTTCTTCAGATATGATCCGGGGAATTTTTGTGTTCCTCTTTTCCAAAGAACTGCAGCGTGGGCGCTTTATAACGAGTGATAGCCTGGTAAATGCAGATTTTAAAGTGCGGTTAGGAAAGCTGTACCGGAATTTTCATGAGCAGCCTTTTACGGCAGGTACAGTAACTGGCTGGCGTGCTATGAATTTAAAGAATGACCAGTACCCTTTGGTACGGTCGGAAATGATCAGTTTCATCAGAGAAAACAAAAATATCCTCGTGCAGATAACAGCCGATTCTGCTACCTTGACAGGTCCGCTGGTAACAAAAATGATTCAGTCCATCTACCTGTTCCCGGCGCAGGAATCACGTAGCTGGGCCGAAAATATTGCACCCGACGGATCATTTTCTGCGTGGACCCCTTCTGCTATCACAAAAACAGATACGGCTGTTACCGAAGCTTTCAGCCGGACAGAAATGACAGCATACGATACCCTTTCGGCCACTAGTTACATTATCATTGCCGATAAACCGGGAAAGTATTATTGGGCTGCAGCTGATACCTCATTTTTTACACAACAAAAACAGTACTGGAATAATGAAGGCGATAGCCTTCTTTATGAAAAGACAGTGACGGTTGGCGGTATCAGCTGCCGGGAACGCCTGGTTACTGTGACCGGTTCTAATGTATACAGGCGGCAGCTGTTTATTCCATCGGTTAATGGCGTTTATGTGCTTTCCGCCTGGTCTAAAAAGGACCGGCTGTTTACACCTAATGTCAACCGGTTCTTTTCAGATTTTAAATGGCTTAGCAGCCCGATACCCTTTGACTTTAAAAGTTCAAAGGCGGCCTTGCTGCTGGAGGACCTGCGGGCTCCGGATTCTCTGGTACGTGCTGCTGCCAGGGCGAATCTGAGTGAGGCCCCTTTTACCCAACAGGATCTTCCCTTGCTGAATGAAGCCCTTTTTAAAAGGTATCCTTTAAGGGATGCCGATGACGACAGCCTGGCTGTAAACCGCGGGATCAGTAAGCACTTACAACATTTAGGTACTTCTGAAAGTGTGGTCGGTATTGCTGATAAGTATAGCCGCCTTACGCAAGACCAGGCAGCACTGAAAAACCTTGCGCTGACAACGCTTTCCGGTATCCATACCCGGACAAGTTATGATACGCTGGCAGCGGTTTTGCTGAGGTACCCGTTACAGGATGCACCCGAATTTACCTTCCGCAATAACCTGCAGGATAGCCTGGCGCTGACCAAAACTATTTTCTCTTCGCTTGTTCCATTGGCGGCAGATACTAACTACGCACCGTTTATGGCGCATATTACTGCTGTATTGCTGGATAGCGGTTACATTCAGGCCAATACCGTGTCGCCTATGTTGGAAGCGTTTGAAAAAAACGCGCGCGCGCTCGGACCTGTCTTAAAAACGGATGCAGAATATGATTACCAGGTGGATGCGCTCTTTGATTTGCTTGGCCGTTTCAAAGGCCGGGAAGTACTTCCGTTATTAAGTGCATTCCAGTATTCCCGGGACAAATGGTTAAAGGAAATGGCCCTGATGATCTTGGTGAAAAATGGCTTGCCGGTTGCAGATGCCGTTGTAACCGCTTTAGCTGAAGACCCTGTACACCGGTATGATCTGTTTGTACGCCTTAAAGAAATTGGTAAAGAATCCGTAATGCCATTGAGGTACAGAAATCAACGGCTTATGGCAGAATCGCAGCTGATGAACAGCGACGACGATGAAGTACCGGACAGGCTTTCATTCATAAAGGAAAAAACAGCGCTGGTAAGCGGGAAAACGTATAAGTTTTACCTGTTTAAAGCAGATTTTGGCGAAGGAGATGAAAAGACTTCTTACCTGGGGATCGCTGGCGGGTATGCCGCAGAGCCGGGAGCGTTGGAACCTGTTGTTGAAATGACCGGCTATTTCCTGGACGATGTATTAGATGAAAAAAAGATAGAAGAACAATTTTTACAGTACATCCGCTTATTCGATGAAACCGAATAAGCGGCTACCGCAGCCTGCTATACCATTCCAAACAGCGTAGTGGAAATGATTTATTCTTTTTCTTTAGGCTGTACAGGCAGCGTGGTTATTGCTTCTTCCTCCACAACGGTTTTCAGGTGGACCGCGTATTTGGATGGCTGGATACGCATTTTATAGCGCTCCGCATAGGCCTCCGTAAACTCTGCCCCAAAATAAAGGATCAGCGAGGTATAATAGATCCATACCATAAGCACAACCACCGATCCCGCTGCGCCGAATACAGCCCCGGTATGGGTTTGCGTAATATAAAGCTGGATGAGGTATTTGCCGACCATGAAGAGGACAGCAGTAAAGCCGGCTCCTATGAGCGCCGGCCTCCATTTTAACCGTACATCGGGCAGCACTTTAAAAATAACAGCAAACAGCAGCGTAATAACGATAAAAGATGTTACAAGGCTGATGGCCTGGAACAGTAAGATAGATGAAAAGAGAAAGTATTGCTGCAACTCTTTTTGAAGCCCTACCAGAATGGAGCTGATCACCAGGGTAACCATCATTAAAAAGCCAAGCGATATAATCAGCGAAAAAGAAAGCAGACGGTTGGTAATAAATTTTTTCCATCCCTTTTTGGGTACGGCCTTTACATTCCATATGGTATTAATACTGTCCTGGATTTCTGTAAAGACTGCTGTGGCACCAATAAACAAAGAGATGATACCAATAACGAGTGCAATGATGCTCTTTCCGCTTAGTTTAGCTTCGGTTAAAAAACCTTCTATAGCCTTGGGTATTTTATCATCACCAAATAAGCTGGTTAACTGCACAAAGAGCTGTTGGTGAAAATCTTCTTTATAAATGAGACTTACTGCAGCAATTAAAATAGTAAGCAGGGGCGTAATGGAGAACAGGGTAACATACGCCAGTGAAGAACTGAGCTTGGGCACTTTATCATTGGAGAAGCCCTGTACAGCTGCTTTCAGCAATTCAAAAGTTTCTTTAAAAAAGTATTTTATCTTGTTTATTATGTTTGCCATTATTAAAATTATTTAAGCGGTTCGCATCAAGAATAAAACAGGTAATATTCTACACATAGTTTTCCTCAAGCCCGCATAACAGATCTGCAAGCTCCTCAGGCCGTTCCTTCATCACGTTATGCTTGCTATGAATGGTTTTAATATGCCAGCCGTTCCGTTTTTTCAGCCGCTCATACAGACCTGTAAAAGGCGTTGCTTCCCATCCGCTCAAATAGATGAATGCCCGGTTCCTGATCTGCTTATATTTGCCGGCTAGTTGTATGCCTTGCATAAAGGTGGCCAATGGTTGCGCCCTCGTACGGTTGTCTGATCCGGGCGCAACAGCTACCGTAAAACCATCGCTGACCGCTCCGGCTGCAAAGCGACCGCGGTATACATCATTCGTGAGGCTCCAGCAGGAGTCTCCGTTCTCCGGAACATAGGCATCAATATAGACCAGCGCTGTTACTTTTTCCGGTATTTTGTCTGCCACTCCTGTAATGACCAGGCCGCCATAACTATGTCCGCACAGTATCACATCAGTTAGCGCCCGCTGGGTTAAAAAATCAACCACATATTGTATATGTGTATCTAAATTGATGGGATTATCGGAGTGAACAGGTACTGTTTCGAGGCCCGGCAGCGTTAAAGCAATACAGCGCTTTTTTAAAAGAGCTAACCGGTCAACCAGCGGGTCATATACCCATGCTCCGTGCCATCCGCCGGGAATAAAAATATATGTTTTTTCAGTTTTAAAAGTCATCATCATAGATCGTTACAAATATTGCACCATCCTGTAACTCTTATGATAGAGCTGATCCCGGTTACGGAAATGAATTTCATTATTAGAACGGATAACCGATGCCGATATTAAAGATCAGGTTCTGTTTTCTCCATTGGGAATTCCCGAAATCAATTTCATCAAATACCCATCGTTGTCCCGATGGCAGGTAAGGTTTCCGGAAGGGCATGGCAAGGTCAAAGCGGATCACAAATATTTTTGCATCTACCCTGAGGCCCACACCTCCGCCCACTGCCATCTGGCTGAAAACATTTGAAAATTGAAACTGACCACCGGGGCGGCTGGTATCTTCTTTTGCCAGCCAGATATTACCTGCATCAATAAAGACGGCGCCCTGTATTACACTGAATAGTTTTATCCTCAGCTCCGTATTCAGCATCGCTTTAATATCACCTCCCTGATCTGCAAAGAAAATGGTACTGTCCGGATTGGGATTGATGTTAAAGGTTCCCGGCCCCAAAGAACGGGAACGGAAGGCTCTTATATCATTGCTTCCCCCTGCAAAAAACTGCCGTACATAGGGTAGGGAAGTACTGTTGCCATAAGGGATACCATAACCAATATTGAGCCGGTTGGCCCAGATCAGCCCAGGCTTTATTTTATAATAGTCACGGAAGTCTGCCTCCAGCCGCGCAAACTGGTTGGTGGCCGTATTGAATAGTCTTTTTACACCATCCGGATCTTTTTTCAGAAAGGCATTGATCAGGTTGCCGGCTGTTTCTACTGATCCGGTAAACAGAAAATTATTTCTGCGCATATCCTGCATCTGGTTGGTATACGTATAGGTATAATTGCTTCCAATGATGAACTGGTTCTCAAAATTATTTTTCAACGTGGGCACCTGTTGCAGCATCCGGTTGAAGCTATCCGTGGTATTGGCAGTGCGGATATAGCTGATAGAGATAGGATTGAGCGTGTGTTCATTAAATTCATTCCCTTTCCAGATATAGCCGAACTCACCCTTACCGGAAAGCAGTGTGTAATAATTGGCACGGTTGAGCAACTGGCTTCCGATGGTAATATGCGTTTTGGGAACATACGCATTATAGCTTCTGAAATTAAAGATCGGGAACATAAAGCGGGGAAATACCAAACCAGCCTGTGCACCTAAAGAATAGGAGGTGAGGTTGTTTTGCTGACCGCTGAACTGTTTTTCAAAACCACCGGATAAACTGAGATTGAGCTGCTCCGCTCCGCGAAAGACATTTTTATTGGTATGGGTTATTTTTACCTCGGACCCTACAAAGTTGTTGGATTTGCTGGTACCGGTTACGGATAAAGAAAGTGCATTCTTTTTGGCGGAGGTCAGGAGGAAATTCAGATCCAGCTGGTCATTATCAGGAACCGAATCCACCGGGTTGAATTCAGCTTTTACAAACCGGAACGTGCCAATGTTCACCAGGCGGTTGAGGCTCAGTGAATGATCGGTCCGGTTATAACGTTCCCCTGTATGGAAAAAGATCAGGTTGTCAAAAAGCCGGGGTTTGTATTTATGGGTAGGATCATAGATCTTAAAATCTTTAAAAACAACGGGTTCCGATTGACGGACAGAAGCGTCCCTGCGGAGCGTATAGTTGGGATAAATGCTGATGTTTCTGATGTAATACGGATGCATTGCATCCAGAGGTGTATTGTTTTTTACAGTGAGATCAACGGTTACCTGGTTGTTGCCGATTGTACTGTCTACCTGGAACAACAAAAAATCCGGATTAAAATAGAAATAGCCGCGTTGCTTTAATACATCATCGATCCGTTCCCGCTCCAGTTTAAATACATCCAGGTCGTAATAATCGCCTTTTTTTATAAGCGTTTTATTTTTACTGGAATCAATGATCGAAATCAGTTCGCTGGTATCGCCGGAAGGGAACTGTACCTGGTTGATGGTATACCTGGGGCCGGAATAAATGGTATAGACCATTTTACCGGTTTTCCCTTTTTCAACAGCTTCACCGGAACCATCGGACTGAAGGAAACCTTTGCTGGTCATGTAGCTCTTCATCACATTT
>DASVMC010000593.1:0-3822 GCA_036384555.1 Niabella sp.
TTTACTGGCATTGGAGCCCTAATAACGGATGGTCCATGAATTTTCCTTTACGCGGGTTCAATGAATGTCTGATTACCTATATACTGGCAGCTTCCGGTCAGCGCTATCCGGTCAGCCGCACTGTTTATGACCGGGGCTGGGCACAAAGCGATTTTTTTAAGAACGGGAAGCAATTTTATAACTACCTCTTGCCTTTGGGCTTTGATTATGGCGGCCCGCTGTTCTTTTCACACTATTCCTTTCTGGGGCTAAGTCCGAAAGGGCTAAAAGACCGGTATGCCGATTACTGGCAACAAAATCAGAACCATACCCGCATCAATTATGCTTATTGTGTTGATAATCCAAAATCCTTTAAAGGATATGGGGAAAATTGCTGGGGATTGACGGCGAGTGATGATCCCAATGGCTATGATGCGCACCAGCCCACTAATGATAACGGAACTATTTCTCCAACAGCAGCCCTGTCTGCTTTTCCGTATACACCGGCGCAGTCCATGAAGGCCCTGCGTCACTTCTATAACGATCTGGGCAGCAAAATATGGGGTGAATATGGCTTTACGGATGCCTTTAATGAAACAAAGGACTGGTATGCCAAAAGCTACCTGGCAATTGATCAGGGTCCTGTAGTGGTGATGATCGAAAATTACCGTACCGGACTATTATGGAATCTTTTTATGAGTTGCCCGGAAGTGCAGGAAGGCCTGAAAAAGCTGGGATTTGAAAGCCCTTATGTCAAATAGCACAATTGTATACAGGTGAAGGAAGCAGGAAAAGAAAAACCAGGAAATTTATCGGATGCAGCCTTGCTGGAATTGGTGCAGCGGCAAACGTTTGCTTATTTCTGGGATTTTGCCCATCCGAAATGTGGCTTGCCAAAGGAACGGAATCATGAACATTACGCCAATGTCATTACCACTGGCGGTACGGGCTTTGGTGTAATGGCAATAATTGTGGCTGTTGAACGGGCCTGGATCACAAGAGGACAGGCCGTAAAGCGGCTGTTAAAAATACTCGCTTTTTTAAAAAAGGCAGAAAAATATCATGGTGCCTTTTCTCATTGGATGGATGGCAACACAGGCAAAACCATCCCCTTTGGGAAGAAGGATAATGGCGCCGACCTGGTGGAAACCGCTTTTTTATTTCAGGGGCTGCTTACTGTACGTCAATACTTTGATCAGCATAGTCCGGATGAGCAGAAAATAAAAGCAATGATCACCGCCTTGTGGGAAAATGTAGAATGGACCTGGTTTACCAGGCAGCGGGAGGTGCTTTACTGGCACTGGAGCCCTGATCATAAATGGGCTATGAACCTGAAAATAGAAGGATACAATGAAGCGCTCATCACGTATGTGCTGGCAGCCGCTTCACCAAAACATTCCATTCATAAAAAAGTATATGAGAACGGCTGGGCAAGAAACGGCGCGCTTAAGAACGGTAAGCGGTTTTATAATACAATGCTGCCCCTCGGGCCGGATTATGGAGGTCCGCTTTTTTTTGCTCAGTATAGCTTTGTAGGGCTCAGGCCGGACGGACTAAAAGACCGATATACGGATTATGGGAAACAGAACCGGGCGCAGACAAAAATTAATTATCGTCATTGCATCGCAAACCCCCTGAAATACAAAAATTATGGAAAGCACTGCTGGGGATTATCTGCCTGTGACTATAAAAGAAGATACCGCGAGCATTCGCCCACAAAAGACAATGGAACCATCTGCTGCTCTGCAGCCATTTCCAGTATGCCGTATTTACCAAAAGAATCAATGGCAACACTTCGTTATTTTTACGAAATATTAGGCGGTACCATTTTTGGCAAATATGGTTTTACAGAAAGCTTTAACGAAACCCGTAACTGGTATGCGGCTTCTTATCTTGCTATTAATCAGGGACCAGTTATTTTAATGATTGAGAATTACCGTACAGGATTGCTCTGGAAATTATTCATGCAGGATAAAGAGATACAGCGGGGCTTAAAAAAACTAGGTTTCACTGTATCAAAAAAGCGGATAACAAAAAAATAAAAAAATACATCACGAACCATTAAAAATAAAAAAATGAAAATAGCGATCCTCGGCTCTGGTTTTATTGCCCGTTTTTATGCAGAATCCCTTGCTGGGCAAAGAAGGAAGGATAAGATCACCATGATCTATGCACGTGATATTCAAAAAGCACAGGCCTTTGCCGCTGAATATGGTGTGCCGCATACGACTACTGATCTTACTGATGCAGTTGCGCACCCGGAAGTAGATGCTGTGGTAGTGGCATTACCCAATAATCTGCACCTGGAAGCTGTATTGGCTTGTGCCAAAGCAGGAAAACATGTTTTATGTACAAAGCCTTTAGGGCGGAATGCCGCAGAAGCCTTGCAGATGCTGCAGGCAGTTGAAAAAGCAGGTATTGTTGGCGGTTATCTGGAAGATCTTTGTTACACACCTAAATTTTTAAAATCCCTGGCCAGTGTAAAACAGGGAGCTATAGGAGAGGTACTATGGGCAAAAAGCCGGGAAACACATCCCGGACCGCATAGTGATTGGTTCTGGAGCAAAGAGAAAGCCGGCGGCGGATGTATGATTGATCTGGGCTGCCATTGTGTGGAGATCAGCAGGAATTTCATCGGAAAAGAGATGCTTCCGGTTGAGGTCATGTGCTGGGCAGATACGCGTGTACATCCTATTGATGCAGAGGATAACGCTATCGGGCTCGTAAAATATGCGAATGGTGCCATAGGCCAGTTTGAGGTAAGCTGGAGTTTCAGAGGCGGAATGGATCTGCGTGATGAAGTAATGGGAACAGAAGGAACCATCTGGCTGAATAATTTCCTGCGGACCGGCTTTGAGCTGTTTACAACGGGGAAAGGGGGTGACTATATCGCAGAGAAAGCTGAAAGTAATACCGGCTGGCTCTTTCCGGTGGGAGACGAGGTACATGAATTGGGCTATAGTCATATGTTTACTGATATGTTTGATGCAATTGATAATAAAAAGCAACCCGCAGAAACATTTTATGACGGCTATATTGTGAATGCCATTCTGGATGCAGCCTATGCTTCCGCTGCCTCTAAACAATGGGAGCCGGTCAAAATTGAGGACTGGCGGGGAGCAGCGGGCGCGGTGCAAAAAAGAGCATATCCCAGTTATGATGAAAATTATTACCTTATAAAAGAGGAGGTTTTACCATCGGGTGAAAAGAAACGGATCGTAAAGCACAAACAAACGGGGTCAATTGAAATAAGATAGTGCTCAGGGAAACAGAAATTATAAAACAATAGTAAAGCATATGGAGCTACAGGTTTTTAAAGACTACAGATCGTCGTCCGCTGCTACAGCTGATATAATGAGTGCTGTTTTAGCCGGAAAGCCGGATGCGGTGATTTGTATGGCATCCGGGGACTCCCCCAAAATGGCCTGCAACCTTTTCTGTGAGCGTGTAAAAAAGGAAGCGATGGACTGTTCCAGACTATTCCTGATCGGGTTGGATGAATGGATAGGGATACCTCCGGATACATCCGGTGCCTGCAGCAATGACTTCCGGGAACGGCTGGTTGAGCCGCTTGAATTAAAAAAGGAGCAATATCATTTTTTTAACGGGTTGGCCGGTGATCTCCGCGAAGAATGTACAAGGATGGATGCCGTTATTGCTCAAAAAGGAGGTATTGACCTGATGGTGGTGGGTGTTGGCATGAATGGCCATATAGGTTTTAACGAACCGGGAGTGGATGTTGAGCTAAAATCACACGTGATTGAGCTGGATGCGGTAACAAGAGCGGTAGGACAGAAATATTTCCGGGAAAGCCGGGTGTTGAACAAGGGGATAACGCTTGGC
>DASVMC010000594.1:0-5123 GCA_036384555.1 Niabella sp.
CTTACTGATACTTTGAATATTCTCTGGCGTAAGGCTACCAAAATCTTGTTCATGGTCAATCTGCCACCATCGACCAACTATAGGATCTAATTCTCTAAATTTTGCTTCATACGTTCCTAATTCATCATTCTTCTCAATACCATTATATAGATATTTATTCTTAGGTCCGCTGAGATACCGACTAATTTCCATTCCGAATGGATAGTAATCCGTCTGTTGCAATACCGTTCCCGCTTTGTTGAACACAATCCGCGTATTTCCTAAATGATCCGTAAGGAAATATTCATAATTGTAAGTAGTGCCACTTCTTCTTGCAACGCCTTCTGTTGTATGTAAAAGATCTATAGCCGGGATGGGCGTGGTGGAGTTAGTGATATATTCAATACCATCGATATACCACCTCGTTTCTGTTGCAGTGGTCTTCTTTAACCTATTCCCTGCTGCATCATACACGTAACTGACTGTGGCTATCCCCGTTACCGTCTTTGGTAAATTTAATGCATTATAAACAGTCGCCAAGGGGATTGTTCCCGTTATAAGTGTAGCCCCTAATGATCCCCAGATTCACTTTGCAACATGATCATTCTTAATATCATAGTTCTCAATCCAGGTCATGACTTGCGTTGACTCTATAATCAAAGATCATAGGCTTAAAAAGGAGGATTTCATTTTTCAGATATTGAAGAACAGAATTTTGGAGATTGTAGAAATTAAAGGATGGCGCACAATCGCTGACAATGAATGCAACAGATAGGTAATTAATTCTTAAACTAAAAACACAGGCCCTTTTTTATAGTAGTCTTTTAAAATGAACCACTAGTTAACAAATTTTCAATTTCCCAATTGAAAGAATCTTCTTGTACGCGTAAGCATTTATTTCTGTCTATATAGTTTTGTTTTATCTACTAATTTTATTAAATCAGAACTATAATACTGCTTTTGCCCCTTTTTGTCCTTAGGTACAATTTCAAAAGACAAGAATCTAATTTTTTCAGGAATAGGGCTACTTTTTTCAGATATCGCATTTGAAAAACTGCCTTTTGCCCAAAAAGTCGAAGGATTAAACCCTACAATTTGATCACTTATATTTAAGCCATCTTTTTCACGCACAACAGGCTTGGTATACACCCTATCAAATGTGCGTTTAGTAATATAACCTATACCATTACTATCTAAACTCAAAATATCATGATCAACGTTTGCTAAAACCAAACTTACTTCTCCGACATATCCTTTAGGCACAACGATAATTAATGTCGGTGAATATAACTTACTCAGAAAAATAGCTGATGATATTAAAATAATAAAGCAGAATGCTATAAAAAACGACGCTTTCTTAAAAATTGCCTTAATAATTCCAGCTATAATTAAACTGCCCATTACCATTCCAACTATGAACATCACTGTTGAGTAAATTGGAGGTAGCATAAACATAGGAACTCTAACTAATTTAATCGCCAAAATACATATAAAAATTAAGGCTATTCCTCCTATGATTGATTTCAATATATTCCTTCTCGTATGCATACTATAATCTTTTATACCAAGTTGCTGGCTTGTACTTACATAGCTACCACAATTGCAATAGCAATCTTCTCCATGAACATTCAATTTGATTTCAGTTGGGGATCAACTACTTGTGTATTCTTTTTAGAACTTACTGATCCGTCGGGTGTTTTCTCTATATCATTTTGGTCTCTGGTGCTTCTTCAATTATCCCACTTCCACAAACAGCGGTTTTAAGGTTGGTTTTATTTTTTAGTGACTCATTCTTGTTATCAATACTAAATTTACAACACAAAATAATATTTCCAAATTTTTTTCCAACCTCCACACTTCTGAAACTCTACCGTTCCTATAGCCGTGTTCCAGCCATCCACTGAAATGCTATCCAAAACAAAATCTTTCAAATGCCTTTCTGACATTCTTTCCTATAGAGATTCTCTGAATGCGCTTTCAGCCAGCTCTATTGTAGGGTTGGAGGTACTCTAATAATTCTTTTCAATCCAGACTGTACTATATTCTCGTTAATCAGCGCATCTTCTTTATAGTTCTATCAACTAAGAAGCTGTCTGGTTAGTTTATCAACCTATTGGGAAAGGGCATTCTATCAACAGCTCCTGCAGGCACGTTAAAAACAGTAAAGAGCAGTAGCGGCCAGGCCGCTTTTGCTAACATGCTCTTTGTATTAATTTTTCCGCCGTGCTGTTTTTAAAGCGCTATTTTCAAATGCAACCGGCCAATACTATTACCGGAAGCGGAACCAATAATATAAAAATCATCAAGGTCGATATTTTCATTATCATCGCCGGTTTTATTCATAAAAACAGGATACCGTAACTGTAACGCATCCCATCCTCCGGCAACATCCTGAATCAGCAGTTTCTGAGTACTCCAATTTACCAGATCGGTTGAAAGATACAAGCCAACACGGGCTGCCGGATTTGTTGGATTAACACTGTAATCCATATACAGCTTGACTCCTAAAAAATAGTTTGTACCGTTTATCTTAGCAACAGCAAAACGGATGGGGTCTAACTGCCATTCATAGATCAGGGATTTTGATGCGGGTCCTTTTGTTTTTAAATAGCTCAGCATTGTTTCTTTTGTAAAGCCGGAGGGAAGCGAGGGCACCCAGCCGGAAGCGGTATAGGCATACCATTTAGACGGATCAATTGCATCCGTTAAATGGGCCCTGGCAACTTTAATACCACCTCCCGGAACGCCTGCAGCAATGGTATCAACCGAACTGTCAATAAAATAAACATAAATAGAATCTCCCTTTACGACCGATGACGGATGTCTTAACCCGAAGGAAGATTTTGTTCCGTCGGTATGATAATATCCGGCATAAGGCCATACAAAAGGCCCCTGATCATAATAATAGTCATTCCCCCAATTTGTTGCCGCAGTATTCGGTAACCATGCCAGATTCACTGTGGCGTGATACGCCTGCCAGCATTCAGTATAAATACTGCTGCCGGGTGCATACCCTGAATAAGATGCGGGATTCGATAATACGGGCGGGTATGTAGCATCAAAAGTATTGGAGTACAGCTGGCCGGTACCGTATTGATCTATCTGTCTTTCATTTTTATTTTCGCCGTGATTGAAGGTAATGTTGATACTGCCTTTTATTGGGTGTGTATAATGATGCGCCGAAAAGATCCCATTATACTGTCTGCGCCAGTCATAACCCGAGGGAACCGATGAAACCGGTATAAAATCATTCCACCAGTCAAGTGCACATAATAAATTGTATGGCCCTACTGCATTTACACTAAAATCAATATTTGTTGTCGGTTCAGCAAGAGAAACAGGAGAAGCCCATCCTTTTGTCCAGGCTGTTGTAAAAAAATATTGCTTCCAGCCTCCGCTGATTACCCAGGGTGGCACTTCACAGTATGCCCCCTGGGTATTACTAAATGTAACGGCACTGAAAGTTGAGCTGTTTAATGACAGGTCCGGAAACCCGTCTAAACTAAGTTTCTTAGTTACGGCTGCTGAAGTCGTTATCAGCGCTTCTTTCTTGAAGCTCTTTTTACAGCCGGTGACAAACATAGTCCCCAGGCCTATAAACAATAAAAATTTCATTTTCCGCTTTTTTGTTGTTAAAATACTATTTTATCAAATCAGTGACCGGTTCGGGGAAAGCACTATTTTACAGTTATATTGGAAACAACCGTCCAGTTCCCGATTTTATTTTCTTTATCAATGGCAAGCCGGATCCCGGGTTGATCATCGGCGGAAGTATCAATAATGGCTACTCCCAGTTTATAATCACCGGCAGCGATATTTACTCTGGACTCAAGTATATATTTACCATCTGTTCCTCTTACCCAGGCAGCGGGATCTGCCTTTTCGTCTTTCAGTATCGCTGCCACTTTATTGTTTTTATCAATCAGCGCAAACGCTACTTTGTATTTATAATTCCAACGCTGATTATTATTAGGGCAAACCCCCACCCCGCTGTTTTTCCAGTAATGCCCGATCTGAAATGTTTCCCCGGAACGGATAACGGAAGGCACAGATAGCTGAACGGGTGTCAACCGATAGCCTCCAAAGCGCACAAAATTGCGCACCAATTCCGGTGCAATGGTTGTCCATCCCTGTGTTTCCACTTCCTCCCTCAGATCCAGTGTATTGGCATGTGCGGAAACCGCATCTGTATACACCTGCGTATATACATCTTTCCATCCGTTCCATTTTTTTCCGTATACAGCATCCGCTGCCCAGGGACGGCAGTCTTCCGTATGGCAACCCCAGTAACAGGACTCTGCGAAAAATGGTATCTGCGGAAATTTGCTTTTTACATAATCTCTTTCTGTTTGTGAAAACCAGCTGCTGCCCAACCCATCTCTCCTGATAGCATATCCGTTTGCATTGAGCGCCACTTTTTCTTCCAGGGGAATGCCGATCTCACTTCCAAATGTAATACTCAGCAATACCTTTTTAAAGCTGCTGGCATACAGGTTAATGATCCAATCAAATACCGGCTCTTTATTGGCCGTATCTTTAAATACGAGGTGATGGCCTTCCCCCCACCATCCCAGGTTGTAACCATCTACATAATCCACTATTGCGGGATTGTCAAATGCAGCTGCAAACGCACGTACAAACGTGGTGAACTTTTGTTGAAAAACGGGATCATCCAGATAAGGGGTCCAGTTTTTCCCACCGCCCAGCTTATCTACCATATATCCTTTTGCGCCTGCCTGTTTTACATAATCGGGGGTGCCTGGCTGAATGTTGTCCTGTCCATCTATATAGATACTGAAGGCCAGTTTTAACCCGCGATCCAGCGCTCCCTTTACCAAAGCCTTAAAATTACTATCATACAGCCAGGCGTATTTTCCTTCTTCCGGCTCCATGCTGCTCCATCTCCAACGCATATAAAAAATAGAGGCATATTTGTTAGCTGCCTCATTCTGAGCAGCCCAGTAAACAGCCGCCTTTGCCACAGAGTCATTGGCATCGTCATACATGGTCCATCCCATAGCCGGATTACGGATCAGGGAGGTTGAGTCCGGAGTAAACGTTACCGTCTGATTATTTTTAATAGTAAACAGATTATTGCTGCTATTCTCAGGTAAATCCTGTGTTGTATCCTGCGCTCCCCTGTT
>DASVMC010000595.1:0-2971 GCA_036384555.1 Niabella sp.
TTCTTTTTTGCTGAAATAGCCTGTTTTGTTGACCAGAAACCACATAATGGTAAATGTAGGAATAAAATCCGTTCCCGGCAGCGCCTCTTCTATAAAATTAAACAAACCACCTGCCATACCTTTTTTACCACCAAACGTAAATGCGAAGATCAGACCCGAAACAGGTGCCCACACAATATCACCCAGTTCACCCAATCCCGGAACCGCATAGGTTAAACAACCGATCGCATCCATAATAATACAGAAAAGCAGCGAAGGAGATTTTTGCGTTTTATCCATTTTTATTTACTTTTTACAGATAAGAGCATAAAAAACGGCTGTGGGTTGTATGGGAGCAGTGGTTAGTTATCAGCTATCAGTTATCAGTCTTCAGTTATCAGTGTTTGGCGACTAAAAACTAAAACTAATACCGTTCTTCTCTTACAGATCCAGCCCTGTTTCAAAACTGGTCAGCTCTCTAAAGACCTGAATACGATCATTTAACTCTTCTTTGGTCAGTTCCTTTAAGCGGGTATTACCAAATTTTTCCACGCAGAAGCTGGCTAAGGCAGACCCGGCAATAATTGCCTTCTTCATGTTCTCAAAGCTGATATCCCCGGTTTTTGCCAGGTAACCGATAAAGCCCCCGGCAAAAGTATCGCCTGCTCCTGTGGGATCAAAGACTTCTTCCAGCGGAAAAGCCGGTGCAAAGAACACTTTATCCTCGTAAAACAGCAATGCCCCGTTTTCTCCTTTTTTAATGATCAGGTACTTGGGACCCATTTCACGGATTTTTTTTGCGGCCTTTATTAATGAATATTGTTGTGTTAATTCCCTGGCTTCGGAATCGTTTACCATTAAAAGATCTACTTTTTTTAACACTTCTTCCAGGTCCGGCATGGCAGTTTCCATCCAGAAATTCATTGTGTCCAGAATAATCAGTTTTGGTTTTTGTTTCAGCTGTTCAATAACGCTGATCTGCAATTTGGGCATCAGGTTCCCCAACATTAAAAAGGCAGCATCCTGATAGCTATCCGGTACCTTAGGATCAAAATCCTCCAGCACATTCAGATCTGTAACCAGCGTATCACGGGTGTTCATGTCCTGGTGATACAATCCCTTCCAGAAAAAAGATTTTTTGTCGGCCACTTTTTCAACACCCTCCAGTTGCACACCCCTCTGCTCTAAGGCCTCCAGCTCCTCGTCCGGAAAATCGTACCCGATAATGGAGATCTGCTGAACAGGCTTTACAAAGTAGCTGGCAGCATAAGCCGCATACAAGGCAGAGCCGCCCACAATTTTGTTTACTTTTCCAAAGGGGGTTTCTATAGCATCAAAAGCCATAGTACCAACAGTAATTACAGACATGAAATTATTTTTTATTAAAAATACGGCGGCAAAGGTAGTATTTATTAAGCAGCAGTTGGTATTTAACGTCCGGGGATTTGCATTTTTCCACGGCCCGTTTTAAAATTACTTGTCTGTTTTTTATATAAAAAGCATAGTTTTGGAACATGGCTACCAGTACACGCAAACGTTCGTCCAAGAAAGAAGAAATTTTAAAAACTGCGGCCCGCATGTTCAGGGAGAAAGGCTATGCCGGAACTTCCATGCGCGATCTGGCTGAAAAAATCGGCATTGAAGCGGCCAGTCTTTACAACCATATCCAGTCGAAAGGAGAAATCCTCGAAGAGATCATTTTTTCTATTGCCCGTGATTGCCAGGAACAGCTGGAAGGGATGAATCCTTCGGATACCGCCTTGCAAAAGATTGAATCCCTCATCCGTTTTCATACAAAAATGATGATCGATCATTTTGAATCGTATTCGGTAATGGTGAGTGAATGGATGCATCTTGATGACGAAAAACTGGGCGATTTTGTAAATGAGCGCCGCCGGTATGTGAAAAAAATTGAAACAATTGTTCAGGAAGGCATCAATAACAAAGAATTCAAGCCCGTATTGCCTTATGTAGTGGTGTTAAATATCCTTTCTTCTGTACGCGGACTGGAATTCTGGCAAAAAAGCGCAAAGACCCATACCGCTGAAGAAATGGAGGAAAATATGGTCAAACATCTTATTGGCGGCCTAAAATTTTAAAGGCTGCTTCCTGTACGGCTTTTTTGAGAGCAGGCGAACCACTGTTTAGCTGCAACAACAACGCACTTGTCTACCTTTTTTGACATCCGGAATGAATTTTTCAATATCATGGGTTATTCCATGAGCTATATTGAATTCTTTGGAGTACTAACAGGATTAACAGCTACCTGGCTTTCTGCAAAGGCGCATATCATCAGCTGGCCCGTGGGCATTGTAAATGTGCTTCTTTCTTTTATCCTGTATTACCAGATCCACCTTTACCCTGATATGCTGTTACAGCTCTTCTTTCTTGTTACCAATATTATGGGCTGGTGGCGTTGGTCGCATCCCAAACAAGAAGAGGCAGACACCAGAAAAGAACTCAAAGTAAGCTTTATGAAGCCGGTTCAGCTGGTTTTTACACTGGCACTTACGGTTGCCGGCACCTTGCTGCTGGGCACTTTTGCCGGACATTTGCATCACTGGTTCCCCACGCTATTTTCTGCACCCAGCGCCTACCCTTTCGCCGATTCCTTTATAATGGTCATGAGCATTCTGGCAACCTTTTACATGATCCAGAAAAAAATTGAGTGCTGGATCATCTGGATGCTGGTGGATATTGCCGCTACCATTTTATACTACATCAAAGGGATCAAATTCTATAGCCTGGAATACCTCATTTTTACCGGTATTGTTACGTTTGGGCTTATTCACTGGATCAGGGAATATCGTTCTTACTCAAAGAATCCGGTATAAAGCGAAGCTTACGTTTAGGCGGGCTGCAGGGACAGGGATGACTGACTGTTCTTTTGTACAAACAGGAATTCGGCAAAGCTCAGCAAATCCCAAAAAATATTCCCCTGCAATCTTTTGCCCCGCACCCAGTTCCCTAAAATACGTAAAGGCATTGTTAT
>DASVMC010000596.1:0-4721 GCA_036384555.1 Niabella sp.
AAATTCTTTTTTGGCCAGGATAATCTCTTTATCCCCGTTCTGAACAATGAATTTTTCCGGGTCAATGGTAATAGGGCCTGCCTTAATAGATTTGGAATCCTCTTTATGGATCCGACGTAAAAGCGCCGCCACCCGGCTGGACAATACTTTAGGGCTCACCGGTTTGCTTACATAATCATCTGCCCCTGTTTCAAGTCCTCTTATTTGTGTGGACTCGTCATTCAGAGCAGTCAGGAACATAATCAATGTATCTTTAAACGCCGTTTGTGCTCTTAGCACCTGGCAGACCTGTACCCCCGTTTTCTTGGGCATCATCATATCCAGAATAATCAAATGCGGGCGCTCCTGGTTTGATTTTTCAATAGCCTCCTCACCATCTTTTGCCGTAATGACATGATACCCTTCTTTGATCAGGTTATAAGATAAAATGTCAAGAATATCCGGCTCATCATCTGCAATTAATATTTTGTACCCCTCCATTTAACATAAATTTAAAGCAAACCTAACCGTATTTTTTTATTCTGCTGGCATTTTAGCAATTTGATTACGCAGACTTAATAATAAATTAATTTTACAGGATTCTTAGAAAACAGTATTCTCCGGCACCGCTTTTTGCAGCTGGTATTCTAAGTTAATTATTGCCGCTGGCAACATTTCTTTCAGGTAAAAAAAGACAGTAGCAAAAAGGTCTGTAATTAATTGATTAAATACAATTTAGGAAGGATGGTACAGATTTTGTATCATTTTTAACATACTATTTATAACCTCCCGTGTAATTTGAAAACTGAAATATGAAGAAATACATCCCTTTACTCTTACTGATATTATTATCTGTTCAGGTAACTGCCCAAAGAAGATCCAAACGGAAAAAAAAGCATGAGGCTGAAACTACCGTGGTAGTAGATACCATCCCTGCTTATAAACCTTTGATTACCCGTTTAAAAATGCATGAGACCATTGACGCAGATCAGAAGGCCTTACTGGCAAGTGATGGCAATGCGGATGGCGTACTGAAGGTTTCTGAAGATGCCCGGGTAAACGAGGCAGTTACGGATGCTGCAACAAAACGGGTAGACTGGCTTCAATACCAGATAGAAACAGATGCAGCCCTTGATAACCGGCTTAAGGCCAATTACCTTTCCGGAATTTCAGAAATCCTGAAATATGTAAAAACAGGCTGGAAGCGCAACCAGGTAGATGTCGCCTATCTGCCCCAGATCATTGCAACCTATAAAAGATGCATTGAGGCAGACCGGAATAAGCAGTCTGTAGCGCCGATTATTGCCCCTTTAGCCTATGATGTTGCTTATACCGCCATTTTACCACGGGTGTTTAAAGAAAACCCCGGATATAATGATACAAAAGATCTTTTGCTCACCAAATTGAGCCAGAAATACCCTGAAAGGACCTTTGCAGCACTAAAGGTATATCCCGAATCACCCCATGCAGACAGTCTCATCCGGATTATGGCACATAAATACCCGCAGCAGTTATATGATTATGCACAGGCGAACAACAAGCTCAGCTATAAAATCCAAAATATAGAAGATGATCCGCTGATTACCAGCATTGTAGCAATGGCGCGGAGCGATAATAAAAGCGGGCAATACTATTTTCCGTTCCTCGATAACATTGTGAGCGGTAAAATCTCCACAAAAGATATTGATGATGCCAAAAACGACCCGGTAAAGTATTTTCGTTTACTGGTCAACACAGAAATAGAATATACGACCAGAATGGCTGCCGGCGACACCGCTATCGGCTACAAGAGTCTGTTGGCAAAGATGGAACAAAAGGCAAAGGATGATTTCATAGCACCCATTAACGGACTTCATGAAAGCCCGGCAGGCATACGTTTCAGGGCCATTCAGGCATTAAGGGCAGAGGATCTCTATTTTGTGGCAGTGCTTACTGACGGGCTTATTTATACCAGCAGCTATACAGATGGGGTTTACCCGCTGATGATGAAGAAAGCGGCCAATAAGGGAGATGAATTACTGAAAAAGCTCAATTTTGACCATTACCGCAAATTCATTGCGCAGGCAGCAGCGTATAATACATTAAAAAACTTTTTAGGCACTTTCAAGAACCAGGATGACGCCAAAAGCCTGATGACCACTTTTGTAAGCAATCTGGAAAAAACGCAGGGTCTGGAAGACGGAGTAGATGTAGCTGACTCTTATGCAAGCGTTTATGAAATACTGCCCGATCTTGCCAAACAGATGTTAAGTGATGTAAAAGAAAACCTGGACCGGAATCAGCAAAACAGGAACAGCAAAGGGGTTGCCATTTACAGCATCCTGTATAATCTCTTCCTGTCGGCCGATTCTTCTAATCATGTAAACCTTACCGAAACCTTGCATGTTCCTCCGGTTTATGATGTCCCCTTTAAGAGCCTTGCAAACGAAAACGGAGCCGTTATTTGCCAGGTATTCTTTTATGGCGACCAGGATGGGCGAAATATTTTTAACGGCTTCCTGGGCATGTTTAATTCCAACTGGAAGATTGACCGCAGTAATAAACAGTGGGTGGTCATTAAATCCATAAAAGGGAACCCGGTTTCTATATACGCCAATCGGCCCCTGGATGAAACCAAAGGTGAGGATGATGCTGCTCAGCGGGCACTGAACGCTTACCTGGAAGAGAACAACCTGTATCCCACCGTAACCATACACCGGGGGCACAGCTACTGGGCGCCATCTACCATTGACTATATGTCGCCCACTTCAAAACTGGTCTTTATGGGCTCCTGCGGTGGATTTAACCTTATTGACTCTATCCTGAGAAAATCGGCAGATGCACATATTATTGCTTCAAAACAGATCGGAAAAACAGCCATCAATAAACCCTTCTTCCTGTTATTGACCGAAAAGTTAAGGACCGGCAAGGACATTGAGTGGATCCCATTCTGGAAAGAATTTAAAAGAGCGGCCAACGTGCCGGGATTTGAAGATTATATCCCTCCTTATAAAAACCTGGGTGCCATATTTATTAAAGCTTATAAAAAAGAAACCGGGCAAACCGACGTTTGATCTTTTGCGTCTTGATTTTGTTAAAAGATAGCAGCGTGCCGCTTTTTGCATAAAAAGGAGGTAGTTTTGCGCATTCGAAGCATTTAAGTAAAGTATTGTATGAAAAGATCGGCTTTGGCCCTTGGATTGGTAATAGCATCCGTAACCCAGGCTTTTGCACAGACAGAAAACGGCTCGGTGCCGGAATATACGGTTCCTATTACCCGGCAGTTAAAACATGATAATATTGATAAACAGCAAAAATTATTGCTGGGAAGCGATGGAAAGGCGGATAATGCTTTTGTTATTGATAATAATGAAAGCGCCAGTCGTATTGCCACCAATGCCATTTCCTCGAAAGTAGACTGGCTGCAGTACGAAATTGAAACGGACCCCAAAATTGATACCCGGCTGAAGCTGGGCTATCTTTCCGGTCTGGCAGACATTTTAACCTATTTACGTACCGGATGGCTGAAAAAAGAAGTCAATCCCACTCATTTTGACCAGATCATAGCCCTTTATAAAAAGCTGATCCAGGTAAATCAGGAAAAAGGCTCCCTGGTACCCTATGTTTCCTATTTTCCTTATGACATTGTTTATGCGGCCACCATTCCCAGGATTTTAGAAGAGAATCCCAGCTATAAGGAAATTAAAGACATCCTCCTGATCAAATACGCCCGCCAATACCCCGAAAAAGCATTCGAGGCACTACGTAAATATCCTGATGCTCCGGCTGCGGATAGTTTAATTAAGGCATTGGGACGCCGGTATCCTCAGCAGTTGTACTCCTATTCCCAGGCTTATGACAAATTGGGTAATAAAATACGAAATGTAAAAGATGACGAATTTGTAAAAACAGTGGTGGATCTTTCCCAGCAAAAGAGCGGACAAATGTATTTTCCCTTCCTGGACAATCTGGTAAAGGGTAAAATTACCATTGCCCAGCTGGATGCCGCCAAAGACGACCGTTATAAATATTACAGCCTGTTGGTAAAAACGCAGCTGGATTATGTAAACCGGGCTTTGAGGGGTGATACAGCTATTGGTGCTACAGAGCTTACCAATTGGCTGGAAAAAAAAGCGGCCGACGATTTTATATCTGAAATAAACGGCTTGCATGAATCGCCGGACGCAGTACGTTTTAAATGTATACAGCCTTTAAGCGCGCAGGAATTATACTATCTGGCGGTGCTTACCGACGGGCTCATCTACACCAGCAGTTATACCCATGGTGTGTACCCGCTGATGATGAAGAAGATCAATAACCGGGGCGATTCCTTATTGCTTTCTATGCACTTTGACCACTACCGGAAATTTATCAGTCAGGCAGCAGCCTACAACACCCTGCAAAACTTTTTTACGACATTTAAAGACAAAAGCGATGTTAACGGGCTCATGTCTGCCTTTGTAAGAGGCCTGGAAAAGTCTAAAGGACTGGAAGATGGGGTAGATGTTGCGGATTCCTACGCCAGCGTATATGAGACCCTTCCGGAACTGGCAGCCCAGATGCTGTCAAACATCAGGAAGAACCTGGAAGCAAACCAAAAAGCACGTAATACACGGGGCATAGCGATCTATAATATCCTGTATAAATTATTTCTTTCGGCAGATTCCAACAGCCATATCAATCTGACAAAAGAATTAGGCATTCCACCGGTTTATACGGTTCCGTTTCAAAACCTATGTAACGAAAAAGGCGAAGTGATTACG
>DASVMC010000597.1:0-11047 GCA_036384555.1 Niabella sp.
TGTCGCTGGACAATTCTTATGATAGTGCGGACCTGAAAGATTTTGACCGGAAAGTACTACAGCTGTCCAGGAAAGAAGCAGTTCATTATTGCGTGGAGCCTAAGTTTGACGGAGGCAGTATTTCCCTGGTCTATGAGAACGACCTGCTGGTATTGGGCGCCACCCGTGGGGATGGGGTTGCAGGGGATGATATTACCACCAATATAAGACAGATACGGACTGTTCCCTTGTCCGCTGCTTTCAGCCGCTACGGAATACAGACAATAGAAATAAGAGGTGAAGTACTCATCAACAAAAATAATTTCAAAAAATACAACGATGAATTGATCGAAAAAGGCCTCGCTCCCCTGGCAAACCCGCGGAACGCAGCCTCAGGCACCCTGCGTATAAAAGATCCTGCAGAAGTACGCAGGCGAAACCTGGAGGCTTTTGTTTACAGTATCAGTTATTATACTTTATTGCCGGGGCAGAAGCTTCCCGAAGCCTTAAAAACACATGAAGGCTCTCTGAAGCTGTTGTGGAACCTTGGTTTCAGAAGTCCTGTGAAAGAATCCAAAATATTCAGTCATATTGATGCCGTCATTGATTACTGCCTGAAATTTGAAGAAAGCCGGGATGATTTGCCTTACGAAATTGATGGCATGGTTATAAAAGTAAATGACATTTCAATCCAGGAACAGCTGGGTATGACCTCTCATCATCCGCGCTGGGCCATTGCATTCAAGTTCAAAGCAAGACAAGCTACAAGCAAGTTGCTGGAAGTAAAGTTCCAGGTAGGCCGCACCGGCTCCATTACACCGGTTGCTAAAATTGAGCCGGTGTTCATTGGTGGCGTTACGGTAAGCTCCATTTCATTATTTAATGAAGAGATCATTAAAGAAAAGAACCTGAAGATCGGCGATATGGTATTGGTGGAGCGGGCCGGGGATGTGATACCGTATATTGTAAAATCCCTGGACGAACTGAGGACCGGGGAAGAAAAAGAAATTGCATTTCCCAAAAACTGCCCGGTTTGCCACAGTCCTCTTTTTAAAGAAGAAGGAGAAGCGGTTTGGCGCTGCATTAATATTGAATGCCCCGCGCAGGTAATAGAACGCATGATCCATTTTGTAAGCAAGGATGCACTGGACATCCGGGGGTTTGGAGAGGCGAATGTGCGGAAGTTTTATGAATTAGGATGGCTGAAAGACATTCCGGGCATTTATAAACTGGACTTTGAACAAATAGGCGCCCTGGAAGGTTTCGGGAAGAAATCCATTGAGAACCTGCAGCAGGCGATCGGGAAAAGTAAGGAACAGCCCTTACACCGCATCATTTTTGGGCTGGGTATCCGCTTTGTAGGTGAAACAACGGCAAAAGTGCTGGCTAATAAAATACATCACTTACTGGATCTGCAGCACCTGTCCCAGGAAGAACTGCAGGACCTGGAAGATATCGGACCTAAAGTAGGAGGAAGCATTGTTCATTTCTTCAGTAATGAATCGAACGTTGCAATGATCAAAGAACTGGAGACCCTGGGCGTCCGGTTAACGAATACCCATAAACAGCAGGCCGTCGGCGGCAGCCTTTCTGGGCAAACGTTTTTGTTCACCGGCACATTGCCCACATTAAAAAGAAGTGATGCGGAAGCGATGGCTGAAGCACAGGGAGGTAAAATCCTGAGTGGTGTGAGCTCCAAGCTGAACTACCTTATTGTAGGTGAAGACGCAGGCAGCAAATTAGAAAAAGCAAAAAAGATCAGTACCGTCAGGATCCTTTCGGAAGAAGAATTTTTAAAGATGATCGGGGAATCAACCGAATAAGCAGCTTTTTTATCTATCCTTTCGCGGATGCTGGCGGTTTCCCGCTGAATACGCTGATCAACTCAGATTGTTTAGTTTACAATCCGCGAATTTTGCGTTTTCTGCAGGATATCTTAAAATTTCTTTTCCCGCTGAATATACTGACCAACACAGACTGTTCAGCTTACGCCCCGCAAATGCTGCGTTTTCTGCGGGATATCTTAAACTTTCCATTTCCCGCTGAATGCGCTGACCAGCGCAGACTTTCAACTTACGCTCCGCAAATGCTGCGTTTTCGGCGGGACATCTTAACTCTTCCATTTCCCGCTGAATACGCTGACCAGCGCAAACTGTTCGACTTACGCTTTGCGAATTTTGCGTTTGCTTCGGGACTTGCAGAACTTTATTTTCCGGCTGTTCCGATACTTTGGAACGCTGACGGGTGTACCCCTTTCATTTACTCTTTTGCGGGATGCTATATCCCATTCAGATTTCAGGTACATTTATTAACTTAGAAAATAAAATAATACACCTATGAATGAAAACCAATTATCTTACCTGATCAGGGCTGCTATTTTCAAAGTATACAAAACATTAGGGCCGGGGTTATTGGAATCTGTTTATGAAGTTGTGCTTTCTTATGAACTTAAAAAGCAAGGGTTAAATGTAAAATGCCAGGTTCCATTACCCGTAGTTTACGATGGTTTAAGATTAGAGGGTGGCTTCCGGATAGACATTCTTGTAAATAATCAGGTGCTTATTGAACTCAAATCAACAGAAGGTTTATCCGAAGTTCATCATAAACAAGTAATTACCTACTTAAAGCTATCAGGTATAAAACTAGGTCTTCTTGTCAATTTTAATACAACAGACGTAGCCAAATCCATTTTCAGGAAAGTAAATGGCTTGTGAGCTATCTTGAAATCTGAAATTTCATTTCTCACTCTGGTGTATCGTTTTTGTTCAGCTTTTAACGAATGCTGCGTTTTCTGCGGGTCATATTAAACCTGCTTTTCCCGCCAAATACGCTGACCAGTGCAGACTGTTCAACTTACGCTCCGCGAATTTTGCGTTTTCTGCGGGACATCTTAAACCTGCATTTCCCCCTGAATACGCTGACCAGCGCAGACTGTTCAACTTACACTCCGCGAATTTTGTGTTTTCTGCGGGACATCTTAAATCTGCTTTTCCCCCTGAATACGCTGATCAACTCAGACTGTTCAACTTACACTCCGCCAATTTTGCGTTTTCTGCGGGACACCTTTAACCTTCCATTTCCTGCTGAATACGCCGACCATCGCAAACTGTTCAACTTACACTCCGCGAATTTTGTGTTTTCTGCGGGACATCTTAAACCTTTCATTTCCCACTGAATACGCTGATCAACTCAGACTGTTCAACTTACACTCCGCGAATTTTGCGTTTTCTGCGGGACATCTTAAACCTTCCATTTCCCGCTGACGGTGCTGATTCTATGTATCTTTCCGAAGGAAACCGAGTTTACACAAAGCTGTAACACGGTCCCTGTTTTTCTTCCTGAAAAAAATACCTGTAACTTTATGGCCTATGATCCAGTCTTCCACCCTGAAATTTCTTGAAGAGCTTACACAAAACAATAACAAGCCCTGGTTTGATGCCCACCGCAAAGAATATGATGCAGCACGGGAAAATTTTGCGGAGTTTATCAACAAACTGATCCAGGAATTTGGCAGATATGAACCCTCCCTCACCCATTTAACCGCTAAAGATTGTATGTTCCGCATCAACAGGGACGTACGCTTTTCAAAGGATAAAAGTCCTTATAAGACCAACTTCGGGGCCAGCATTAATGCGGAAGGGAAGAAGTCCCTGAAAGCGGGGTATTATTTTCATCTTTCTCCCGGTGAAAGTTTTATCGGCGGTGGCTTATGGCGCCCTTTACCAGCAGATCTGAATAAGTTGCGACAGGAAATTGATTATAACCTGCCGGAATTTAAAAAGATCCTGACTGACAAGAAATTTAAAAACACCTATAAGGGGCTGTATGCAGAAGAAGGACAAGTACTTTCCAGGGTGCCAAAAGGTTATGAACCGGACAATGCTGCTGCGGAGTACCTGAAATATAAAAGCTACACGGCATTGTCGGATATCACAGATGCAGGAATTTTATCCAAATCATTGTTGAACAATGCAGTAAAGGCATTTCAGTCCCTTCAGCCGCTGATCCTTTTTATCAATAAAGGCATCGACGAATAACAAACGTTTTTTAGCACAGGAATTAATCTATATTAAGCCAACTTTAGGCTTCAAAATCGTAACTTTGCGTTTCTTTTTGAAACAGTATGAGTGATCCTATCAAACATGAATGCGGCCTGGCTTTTATAAGGCTCCGCAAGCCTTTCTCCCATTATCTGAAGCAGCACGGCACCGTTATGTGGGGGCTGAACAAGCTTTACCTTTTAATGGAAAAACAACACAACCGCGGACAGGATGGTGCAGGCATTGCCGCTGTTAAATTAAATGTGGAAGCAGGATACCCGTTTATGCATCGTATGCGTAATGCAGAGCCCCAGGCCATATCTGCCCTGTTTAAGAATATTGCCGATGAAGTAGATGACCTGTGCCGGTATAATCCGGACGCCCTGAAACATCCCGGCTTAATGAAAGGGCACATTAAATTCCTGGGAGAATTATTACTGGGGCACTTAAGATATGGTACCCAGGGAAGAAATAATGCCGATTTCTGCCATCCGTTTGTAAAACGCAATACTGTTCCGGCAAGAAATCTGGCACTGGCCGGTAATTTCAACCTGGTAAATACAAATGATCTTTTTGAAAAATTAGGCATTGTTCCGGGTACATTTCAAAAACAGAGCGACCTTGCTGCGATGATGGAGATCATCCACCATTACCTTGTAGAAGCAGATAAGAAAAACCCGGAGAATGTTGACATCAAATCAGTATTGCAGGAGGTGATCCCGATGTTTGACGGAGGATTTGCCGTAGGTGGTCTAACGGGAGATGGGTTAGGGTTCGTTTTCAGAGATCGGAATGGTATCCGCCCCTGTTATTATTATATTGATGATGAAGTAATGGTTGCTGCTTCAGAAAGAGCTGCGATCCGTACTACTTTCAATGTAGCCGAAAACGAGGTAAAAGAACTGATGCCGGGCAATGCATTGATCGTTCAGCCCAATGGCAGCTATGAAATTGCAGAAATCGTTGCTCCCGGAGAGCGCAGGGCCTGCAGCTTCGAACGCATTTATTTTTCGAGAGGCAGCGATGAAAAAATTTATAAGGAACGGAAAGCACTGGGGCTGAACCTTAGCGAACAGGTATTAAACGCGATCGATTTCGATTTGAAGAATACCATTTTTTCTTATATCCCCAATACAGCTGAAGTAGCATTTCTGGGGCTGCATAAGGGAATGCAGCTATACCTGAATAAAATTAAAATTGAGCGCATTTTAAGCTGGGGAAAAGATTATGATGAGGAAAAGCTGAGCGAAATGATCAATCGCCGCATACGCATTGATAAGATCGCTATTAAAGATGTAAAGATGCGCACATTTATTACGGAGGATGCCAGCCGTAATGAAATGGTACAGCACGTATATGATATTACTTATGGCACAGTGCGACCCGGGATTGATACGATCGTAGTAATAGATGACTCCATTGTACGGGGTACCACGCTAAAGGAAAGCATCATCAAAATGCTTTCCCGCCTGAAACCGAAAAAGATCATCGTGGTTTCATCCTGTCCGCAGATCCGCTATCCGGATTGTTATGGGATTGATATGAGCAAAATGGGCGATTTTATCGCCTTTAATGCCGCAGTGAATGTTTTAAAGGATAAAGGGCAGGAATCTTTGCTGGACGAGCTTTGGCAGAAATGCAAAGAGCTGAAAGAAAACAATTTATTACATACAGAAAATGTGGTAAAGCAATTGTACAAAAGCAGCACTATTGAAGAAATCACAAATAAGATTGCAGAAATGATCACTCCCGCCGGTCTCGGTATACCGGTGCAGGTCATTTTCCAGAGCATTGAAGATCTACACAAGGCATGCCCTAACAATCTGGGCGACTGGTACTTTACCGGTAATTACCCTACTCCTGGCGGTAACCGCGTGGTGAATCAGGCGTTCATGAATTATATGGAAGGGAAAAATGAAAGAGGCTACTAAGTAGTATCGCTTTACACGAACATGCTTATTGATCCGCTGGTATAACCCTGAGGGAAACGCATTCCCAAACAATCCGGAGCTGCTCTTTATTACTTAGGGCT
The DNA here is from genome assembly GCA_036384555.1 of Niabella sp. GTDB lineage: Bacteria > Bacteroidota > Bacteroidia > Chitinophagales > Chitinophagaceae > Niabella. The sequence continues at coordinate 6,052 of DASVMC010000597.1, forward strand.
CTATCCACACCTCATTTTCTTTTAACAGGTTGATCAGTTCCTCTACCGCTATGTCACTGTTTACATTCCGTTTTACCACCTCTTTTCCCTTATAGAGCGTGATCTTTCCGGGACCACTGCCCACATAACCGAAATCAGCATCGGCCATTTCACCGGGACCATTTACAATACAGCCCATGATGGCGATTTTTACACCCTTAAGATGATTGGTAACAGAGCGGATCTTTGTAGTGGTTTCCTGCAGATCAAACAGGGTGCGCCCACAGGAAGGGCAGGAAATATATTCCGTTTTGGAGATGCGGGTACGGGTAGCCTGCAGAATGCTAAAGGCCGTATTGTTCATAAACTGCTCTGCGGCTCCGGAAACTGTTGCAGAAGTATAGCGGCGTCCGCTTAACTGTGCATCATTAAAAGCGCTATACGCTGTATTACTCATGCCCAGACAGATTCCATTTCCAAAACCATCCAGGAACAGGGCTCCGGTTTCGGTTGCAAAATGGATCAGATGTTCATCCGCTGTGCTCCAGTTGCTGTCGGTAATAAAGAGCAGCGGGTGCCGGATACCCCGTTCCTGCAAATCAATGCACATGCGGCGTACGGATTGCAGGGCATTTTTATTTTTACTACTGAGGCAAAGTATTACGTTTGATTTATCAGCCAGCACATCCAGGTACTCAAAATCCCCGGCATCCAGCAGCACAAAGTTCATTGCAGCATCTGTATTTGTGGCATTGATGAATGCCTTCGCTTCATACAGGGGAAAATATTTTGTTTGATCAGCAGCTGCTGCCCGGTGCTCCGGGGTGGTAATTACTTTTAGCGTGCCGGGCAGGGGAAAGTCCAGTTCGCCCCGGGCCGTATAAATGTAATCTGCCGCAGCATCGGCAATATGCCATTTATCATTGCCCGCATCATAGGTATACCCTACTGCCTGCAATGATTCAGGTGTTATATTTTGTAACTTACTGAGGTCGGCCACTACTACAGGTACGTGCTCTCCTCCTATGTTCCCAATGCTGATGGTTTTGTGCTTCTGCGATTGAAAGGGATTGTACTTTGTTGCTGACCGGCTGGCCGGCTGACGCGTTGATAAGGGATCGGTCGCTTCCTTTTCTGCTTCATACCGCTTTACAATATCCCGGCACACCGGTATTTCCAGTTCAGGATCTTCAGTAAGTGAAACACGGATAGTATCCCCGATACCGTCTTCCATAAGGGTGCCAATACCAATAGCAGACTTGATGCGGCCATCTTCCCCGTCACCGGCTTCGGTTACCCCCAGGTGCAGGGGATAAATTTCTCCAAACTCGTCGTCCATGGTTTTGATCAGCAGGCGGTAGGCCTGTACCATCACGATCGGGTTGCTGGCCTTCATGCTTAGCACAATCTGGTGGTAGTTTTCATCCCTTGCAATCCGTAAAAACTCCATGGCACTTTCCACCATTCCCATCGGTGTATCACCATAGCGGCTCATGATCCGGTCACTGAGACTGCCGTGGTTGGTGCCGATGCGCATGGCCGTACCATATTCTTTACATACTTTAAGCAGGGGCGTAAACCGGTCGCGGATGCGGTCGATCTCCTCGGCATATTCCGTATCGGTATATTCGATCTGTTCAAATTTCTTTTTATCAACATAGTTGCCGGGGTTTACCCGTACCTTCTCCACGATGCGGGCAGCAATTTCTGCAGCATTGGGTGTAAAATGAATATCGGCAACAAGAGGCGTGTTATACCCTCTTTTATGAAGTTCATTCTTAATGTTCAGCAGGTTTTCGGCTTCCTTTTTGGAAGGTGCTGTAATGCGTACCAGTTCAGCCCCAGCCTCAATACACCGGATGGATTGCTCTACAGTACCCAGGGTGTCCATTGTATCAGTCGTGGTCATGGTCTGCACGCGGATGGGATGATTGTTGCCCAATAAGAGGTCTCCTATCTTTACCTCTTTGGTTAACAATCTTTTATATGAAGTAAGCGATGCTGCGTATAATTCCATGCTGCAAAGATAACCAATGTTTGGGTGCACTTCATTTATGGGCGTTGCGGTTGCTGCGTTTTCATTCATATGCGGAATGGTTTTTCCCGCTGATGATTACTGACGTTACTTTCTCCGGATGATTTCTCTTTTGCGGTATATCCGCGCGCTCTGTGAGAATAGCGCATTGGCTTTTCCGTCTTTTCTGTTTATCTTTCCCCCTCGTTAACGACGCGCTCCATGTTTATCAAGAATTCTGTAAAGGTATTTACTGCTCTTTTAGCGTTATTGCCGGCTGGCAATATTCAGGCACAGCAACCACCACCAGTGGCCGTTATTGAAAAGCTGCACCCCAACCTGGATGCAGTCGTAGATACAAATGCGGCTGTCACTGTAATTGCTGATGGTTTCGAATGGGTGGAAGGACCGCTATGGGTGGAAAAAGAAAAAATGTTATTGTTTTCCGATGTATTAAAAAACAGGATCTATAAATGGACGGCACAAAAAGGCACCAGTGTTTACCTGGAACCATCGGGTTATACAGGAACCGTACCACGGGGGAAGGAGCTGGGCTCCAACGGACTGGCCATTAACGCACAGGGGCAGTTGGTGATTTGCCAGCATGGCGACCGCCGTATAGCGCTGATGAACGCTTCCCTTACAGATCCACAGCCAGTCTTTATTACAGCTGCCGGCAACTATACCCACAAAAAATTCAACAGCCCCAATGACCTGGCCGTTAAAAGCAATGGCGATATCTATTTCACTGATCCTCCCTATGGTCTTGAAAAAGGTCCGGATGATCCTGCAAGGGAACTACCTTGCCAGGGTGTATACCGCATTACAAAGAACGGAACTGTTTCATTGCTGATCGACAGCCTTACCCGGCCTAATGGCATCGCTTTTTTTCCGGGTGAAAAAAGCCTTCTGATCGCTAATTCAGACCCGGAGAAGCCACACTGGTACATCTATGATGTGGACCAGATGGGTATACCCACCAACGGGCGCATCTTTTTTGACGGCGCAGCGATCTTTCAAAAAGAGCAGCGTTCACCCGATGGAATCAAAATTAATAAACAGGGAATCGTTTTTGCGCCGGGACCCGGCGGTGTATGGATCTTCAGTAAAGAAGGACGGGCTTTGGGCAGGATCAAAACCAGTCTTATTACTTCCAATTGCGCATTTTCCGGTGATGACAAGACCCTTTTCATCACCGCCAATCATTGCGTGCTAAAAGTAGTATTAAAATAAAGAACAAATTTCTAAAATAATTATGTCAGTCTATCAACAAATAACGGACAACAAACTCATCGCCATTTTAAGAGGTGCCCATCCGGCAGATGTGATACGCATTGCCACCGCCTTATATGAAGGAGGCATCCGGCTGCTGGAGATTACGATGAACTCGGAAGATCCGCTGAAGGCCATTGAACAGGTGGCCGATAAACTGGGTGATGATATGATAATCGGCGCCGGAACCGTACTGGATGCAGCTATGGCGGCAGACGCTGTCAGTGCCGGAGCACGTTTTATCCTTTCCCCGGTAGTAGAACTATCCGTCATTGCTGCCACAAAAAAACGGGGAATCGTCAGCATTCCCGGTGGCTATACCGCTACGGAAATTTATACGGCCTATCTTGCCGGGGCAGATATTATAAAAGTCTTTCCTGCGAACTCACCCACTTATATCAAAGAACTGAGGGGCCCGCTGCCGCAGATCCCCCTGTTGCCTACCGGGGGTGTTACCCCGGAGAATGTGAGCGCCTATCTTAAAGCCGGAGCAGTAGGCTTTGGCATTGGCAGCGCGCTGGTTGATACCAAACAGCAAATAACAGAGGCCTACCTGGAAACGCTGAAGGAAAATGCCCGGAAATTTATTCAGGCGCTACAACATTAAACAGGAAATGATGAAAATAAAAAGTTATGAATTGTTCCAGGTGCCGCCGCGCTGGCTCTTTTTAAAGATCGAAACCGATGAAGGCATTACGGGATGGGGCGAGCCGGTGATTGAGGGAAGAGCAGCCACCGTGAAAGCAGCCGTGGATGAGCTGATGGAATACCTGATGGGGAAGGACCCGTTAAATATTGAAGATCACTGGAACACAATGTACCGGGCGGGGTTTTACCGCGGAGGACCTATCCTTATGAGCGCTATTGCGGGGATCGACCAGGCGCTTTGGGACATCAAAGGCAAATATCACAATGCTCCCATACATCAGTTGCTGGGAGGCAAGGCCCGTACTTCGATGAAAGTATATTCCTGGATCGGGGGTGACCGCCCGGCAGATGTGGGCGCTGCAGCACGGCAGATGGCTGGTCAGGGCTTTCTTGCCGTAAAAATGAATGCTACGGAAGAATTACAATACGTAGACAGTTATGATAAAATAGATCAGGCCGTAGCACGCATTGCAGCGGTGCGGGAAGCTACAGGAGCGGCCTTTGGTATTGGCATCGATTTTCATGGCCGCGTACACAAACCCATGGCAAAAATACTGGCGAAGGAACTGGAGCCTTTCCGGCCAATGTTTATTGAGGAGCCGGTGCTGCCGGAAAACAACGAGGACCTTCGGGAAATAGCCCGTCATGTTTCCATTCCGATTGCCACCGGGGAACGGATGTTTTCCAAATGGCAGTTTAAAACCCTGCTAACGGACGGTTATGCAGACATCATTCAACCGGATGTATCGCATGCAGGAGGTATTACAGAATGCAAAAAGATCCTTTCTATGGCAGAGGCTTTTGATGTGGCGGCTGCCCCGCACTGCCCGTTAGGCCCTATAGCACTGGCAGCCTGTTTACAGGTAGATGCCACCTGCCATAATGCCTTTATACAGGAGCAAAGCCTGGGCATTCATTACAACCAGGGCAGCGATCTGCTCGATTATATTTTGGAGCGCAATGTATTTAAATACGAAGCGGGTTTTGTAAAAATTCCTGAAGGCCCGGGATTGGGTATTGACATCAACGAAGAACATGTGCAAAAGATGGCGGAGGCCGGCCATAACTGGCGCAACCCGCTTT
>DASVMC010000598.1:0-3599 GCA_036384555.1 Niabella sp.
AATTATATGTAAATATTATGCCAAAATTAAACAGTTGCGCTGTTTAATCGTCTATAAATTTGATTTACAGATTATTATAAATGAAATTAAATCACCGCTCCGAAATGCCCGTCCGGAGGTCATAAGCCCGGAAAAAGGTTATCCATCTATAACCATTTGATCTTGCAAAGGGTTCCTAAAAATATTTTATCTTGCAGTTGTTTATATAGAGCTTTATTGATTGGCGAAAGTTGTACATATACCTGTTCATAATTCCCTGAGTGATTCAGAGCTTCTTGACCGCTATAAGCATAAAGAAGATGAAGAGGCTTTGGCTAGTTTATACCTGAGGTACAGCGATTTACTATATGGTGTTTGCCTGAAATATTTACAGGAACCAGAAGATGCCAAGGACGCGGTAATGAATATTTACCAGGAACTGAGGGAAAAATTACTCCGACATGAAGTACAACAATTTAAGAGCTGGGTATATGTACTGGCTAAAAACCACTGCCTGATGCTTTTACGGGCTGCCAAGAAACAGGTAACCGTGCCTTTGGATACCCAGGTTGTGCAATCGGGTGAGTTTTCGCATCTGGAAAGTATCATAGAGAAAGAAGATACTTTTAAGAAACTGGAAAAATGTATAGAATCATTACCCGGGGAACAGGAACAGGCAATCCGGCTTTTTTATTATGACAGCAAATGTTATAATGAGATTGCCGAATCTACCGGGATGGAATGGAATAAAATAAGAAGCCTGATCCAGAACGGTAGAAGAAATCTTAAAAATTGTATGGATAAAAATGCCGGCTGATCTAACATATCAGTATACACTGGAAGATATTCAAAGATATCTCAGCGGAAGCATGTCTGCACCGGAGATGCACGCACTGGAAAAGGCGGCACTCAATGATCCGTTACTGGCAGATGCACTCGATGGCTACCGGGGCGCACAACCTTCCCTGACGGCACAACACCTGAACGCAATAAGAAGCCAGATCGGAAATGTAAAACAACCAGCAGCTCCTGTAGTACCTCTTCCGGCCTCCGGCAGAAAGAAATGGCGTATGCTTGCGGCAGCGGTCATCGTTGGCTTTATGGCTTTTGGCACCTGGCTGTTGATCCGTCCTTCCGAACAGTTGTTCAACGGAGGCGGGGTGGCACACAATGCGGAGCAACCTTCCGCCCCGGAAATTACAGCTCCGCCGTCAACAGGTAAAACCGATAGCATTATTGCCCCTCCTTTGACAACAAATACAGCTCCCGCAACATCACTGCAGGAAAAGACAGTAGTAAAAGACATTCCAGAAAAGCCAATCGCTGCGTCCCCCGCATCTCCGGTAATGGCTCCTGCACAGGCAAATAGTGATGCAGACAAAACCGATGTGGCTGCAAATTCCATTAATAACAAGGAAATAGCTGACAGCAGGCAGTTCAGCGCTCCACAGGAAACACTGCGCAGGTCTTCAGCCTCTGTAAATACAACAATTGCGAAGCGTGATACCGAACTGGTACTCAATAATCAGGCTCGTATTGCCCGTACCAATCTGCTGACAGGGCGGCCTGTTAACGGTTATTTTATCGGGAAAGTACAGGATCAAAATGGCAATCCGATTCCCGGAGCAAGTATTACCTCCTCAGAAAATAAAACCACGATCTCCAATACAGACGGCAGCTTCCGTATACCAACTAATGACTCCGTAGGCCAGCTGTCTTTTATTGCGGTAGGCTATACGAATAAAACAGCACCAATGCTGGCAGGAAGGATGTCCGGTATCCGGTTGGAAGAATCGAAAGAGGCATTGAATGAAGTAGTAATAGTCGGCTATGGCACAACCAAAAAGAAGGCTGATACAGACGCAGCAGTACCCTATAAAGTAGACGCATTACCTTATAAGGAATCACCTTACCCGCAGGGAGGCTGGGACAGCTTCTACAATCAGCTTACCACGGAAATGGGCGTCAACAAAGCTACTGCGAGTAAGGACCTTCATTTACGGTTTACGGTTGAGGATGGTACTCCGCAGAACTTTACCGTTGTAAAATCACCGGATGCAGCTACCGCCCAAAAAGCTATTTCCATTATTAAAAAAGGCCCTAAGTGGAGAACCAATAAAAAGAAGAAAAAAGTAGATCTGAAAATAAAGGTAGATTAATCCCTTTAACAGCTATCAGAAGAATAGTCATTTTGTCGCATACGCTTCTTTAATACGCTGCAAGGAACAGCAGGAATTGTTACACACTCTTTATACGTGCACCTTTTCTTCTTCCGGATGGTTTGTGCAGGCGCGACCGAACGCTGATGGATATTTTGCCAAGCAGCGTTACACGCTTTAAAACCGGATATGCTATGGCAAGCCGCCGCTCCTGTAAGGGCGACCTGTCTGGTCAGCCCGGGGTGCAGCATTGACTACCTCAGAACGGCAGCATATTCTAAACGGGCACTTTACCGCTTTCTGAGACGTTTTAAAGGTTGTGTTGTTTTATTGAGCCGGTGTAATCACAATTTTCCGGAACTCGATCGGGCCATGATCACCCTGTATATAAATAGGACCAGGTGCTCCTTCGTCACTATCCAGGGCGCCCCCTGTAATTCCCGGAATTTCCTGGTTGCAGATCACCGTCTTTCCATTGGCCACTACGGTTATGGTTCTTCCGACGAGCGTAATATCATAACGCTGCCATTGGTCTGGTCCCAGGGCATTAATCTCGATCGGGGATAAAAATCCATAGATGCCGCTGAACAAATGACTATCGGGATGTTTGTCCTTAGGGCTATCCTCGATCTGTGTTTCATACCGGCCTCTTAAATAAACACCGCTATTGCTTCCCTGCTGATAACGGAATTCAACATGCAGCTTAAAATCCGTAAACTTTTGTGTGGAGATCAGATTCGCGCCGGAGTGCGGGCTGGTCAATACCCCGTTTTTTACAATCCACTGGTTTTTCCCAAGAGCTTCCCAGCCGGTCAGGTCTTTACCGTTGAACAGGTTCACCGGCTTTCCCCATACCGGTGCTGCAGTTCTTTTCAGCCAGGGGGCCCTCATCCCCTTCCAGTTATATTTTTTCCCTTCACTGGTAACAATCGTTCCGGCAATACCGTCATCACCCGTCATCGTTCCTTCAATCACAAAATCCTGATCACCGCTTTCCCACTGGGGCGGAATTGAAAAATGAAAATTGCCCCCATTCCAGTATACCTGTGATACAGGCCGTGCGCTTCCTACAATTCCTACATAAGCACCTACAAGGGCACGGCTTCCGGACAGGTTCACTTCCAGCCAGGAAGGTTTCGGTGTGCCATCTACATCAATAGTAATATCCCAGCGCCCGATTAATTTTGAGGAATCGCCATCAGCAGCATACGTTGCAGAAAGCGGGGAATTGGTACCGGCTATGGCTTTACAGGCCATACCTGCTGTTAATAAGATGCAGGCGCCTAATAAAAAAAGAGATCTACGCATAAATTATTTTTTCAGTTAAAACTAAGTTTGTCCAACGGTAGCATCCGTGATGCCGGCAAGAACAATAGCAGGTGGAAAGATACAGATTATTTCCGCATCTTTCCCTTTCCTGGCAGGAACATCAATTCTCTTTCATTCCTGAAAAAGCATCAA
>DASVMC010000599.1:0-5804 GCA_036384555.1 Niabella sp.
AAAAACAGCGATGCCTATTTTCCAATATCTTTGAACCAGGTATAGTACAGCAACGATTGGCAGCAACAAAAATACCCGCTGGTAAAGCGCCCTGAAGGCAATAATAATTTCGTTATCTGCTCTATAAAATAAGTTAACGCATGCAAAAAAAAGTAGCATTTGCATATTTTACGGTATTAATTGTCATAAATCTTTATGGTTATGGCCAGGAGAAAATAACCCTGCCTGTGCTTCTGCGGGAGATGACCGACTTTACGGTTGTTGCAAAATTTCCTCATCCGCAGTATACACTTAAACAGGCAAGTAGTTATGACAGGAGGTCCATAGCCCCGGATCAGCCGGGATGGTTTGCGAATGCTGATTTTAACCAGTTTATCAGGAAAGAAAGAAATGAAGGACGTGAAGAATTTGTAATGATGGATGCAGACGGACCGGGCGCTATTGTACGCTTCTGGCTGACCACGGTTGTAAAACCAGGGATCCTGCGCTTTTATTTCGACAACGAAAAAATGGCATCTCTTAAAATACCTGCATTTGATCTATTAAAGGGGTTCCGGTTAGGACCGGCATTGTTAAACCCGCACAGCAGCTATGAGCCTGAAGGAAAAGGTGGCAATACTTTATATTTCCCGTTGCTGTACCAAAAACATTGTAAGGTAACCTGGCAATATACAGATACAGCTGCTCTTAATAAACCCCATTATTACCAGATCAACTACAGGACCTATACACCGGGAACAAAAGTAGAAACATTTGCTTTTAAACAGCTCACCCGGTATAAAGCAGCTATTGATAAAGCCGAAGCATTACTCTGGAACCCGGCACCTCCATCAGGGAAGAAAACAGTATTGAAGCAAACACTGGCCAAAGGAGAAACGGCCGGTATTTCCTTACCGGGTGGCGCAAATGCCGTCCGGGAAATCAGGGCATTACTGACTACTGATAAAAAGGAAGACTATGAAAAAATGTGGCGGTCCGTATTCTTACAAATAACCTTTGACGGACATAAAACAGTATTATGCCCGCTTGGGGATTTTACGGGCAGCGGCTATGGCGGTAAGCCTGTAAAAAGCTGGTACAGGGAATTAACAGATAGTGGAGCATTGACCAGCCGGTGGGTGATGCCTTACAAAAGAACCGCTACGATCTCTTTCATAAATAAGAACGATTTTGAGATACATCTGAATACCGTTACAATAACAGCCCCTTTTAACTGGGATGCCAATACCATGTATTTTCATACAACCTATAAGTATGAAAAAAATATAAAGGACGCCAAATGGGATTATGATGTAACAAAGGTTGTAGCAAAAGATCCGGATGCTCCTGTCGACTGGAATTTTGCCACCATCAAAGGAAAAGGGGTTTATATGGGGAATACATTATCCGTAAACAATCATATGAACGCATGGTATGGAGAGGGCGACGCCAAGGCTTATGTTGATAAGGAGACCTTTCCTTCAGAGTTTGGTACAGGGCTGGAAGATTATTATAATACTTCCTGGGCACCTGTTGTGATCTACCAGACGCCATTTGCCAATGCGCCAAGGGCAGACAATCCTTCATCAGAAGGATACAATACGTTTACAAGAACCAGGATATTAGACGCCCTGCCTTTTAATAAGGCGTTCTCTTTTGATATGGAGATGCTGAGCTGGGATGGAGGTACCATTGATGCTGCCGCTACTACCTACTGGTATGGGCTTCCCGGATTGGATGGTCAATGATTGTATGCTCATTATAAAATAATAAATTCACAATAACCATAAGATTTGTGTCACAGTAATTTTTAATATAAAATATACAACAGATGACGAAGCGCATGATCAGCATTGCTTTATTGCTTGCAATTCTTTTGCCGGGCTTTGGACAGACGCAGCAGCATACCAAAAATATCAGCACGTATTTTACAGCAGAAAAAAAGTACCTGGTGTTGCCTGTAAAAAACGGAGCTCCCAAACGCAACCTGGAATTGTGGGTAGATGGTGTGAATACCCGGTTCTGGGATATGGAATTAGCAGAAGGAACTCCGGACTGGTATGCGTATATGCGCATTGATGAGTGGAAAGGAAAATCAATTGAGCTCAGGGTAGATAAAGTAACTGATACATCCGGCGTTTTTGAACCGGTAGTACAAAGCAATAAAGATACGAACCGGAATGAGTATCATGAAGCGCTGCGGGCGCAGTTTCATTTTTCGCCCAAACGGGGATGGACCAATGACCCGAACGGAATGGTCTACTTTAACGGCGAGTATCATTTGTTTTTTCAGCACAACCCTTACGGGCGCGAATGGGGCAACATGACCTGGGGGCATGCCGTAAGTAAGGACCTTGTACATTGGACCGAATTGGATGATGCCCTGCATCCGGATCAGGGAGGGCCTGTCTTTAGCGGAAGTGCAGTGGTGGATAACATGAATACCAGCGGACTTGGTGAAAACGGTAAACCGGCAATGGTCCTCTTTCATACAGGCGCCAGGGGTTGGGGGCAATATATGAGCTGGAGTACAGACGGCCGCAGCTTTCATCAATATCCCAAAGCGGTAGTGCCCCGCATCAATAAAGACAACCGGGATCCTAAAGTGATCTGGTATGCCCCTGCAAAAAAATGGGTAATGGTTGTATGGGTGGAACGGGGTGATAATGGCCGGAACAGTATGCAGTTCCTGACTTCACCAGACCTTAAGCACTGGACACCGGCTGGTATTACTTATGGCGGCATTGGTAACGACCACTACCTGTTTGAATGCCCGGAGTTTTATGAGCTGCCGGTACAGGGAATGAACGGGGTAAAAAAGTGGGTGCTTACCGGCGCGAATACAGAATATGCGATTGGCAGTTTTGACGGTACGCATTTCACCGAAGAAGAAAAAAAACTGCAAAACCAGTACGGGCGCGATTTTTATGCTCCGCAAACCTTTAATGAAGAGCCCGGTGGCCGCCGCATTGAGATCGGCTGGTGGCGCACCAATACTGCAAAAGGCGCAATGCCTTTTAACCAATCCATGAGTTTGCCGCTGGAACAGCACCTGGTTAAAACGCCTGAAGGGATACGGCTTACCCGCCTGCCTGTAAAGGAGGTTGAAACCCTGAGAAGCAAGGCGTATAAGCTGGGTACTAAAATGATTAAAGAGCATGGCGTCAACCCTTTAAAAGACATTACTATTGAACTGGCTGAATTGCGCATGGAAATCGAGCCTGGTAAAGCTAAAGAAGTGCAGCTGAACGTTCGGGGTGTGGCTGTTGTTTATGATGTACAAAATCAGCAGCTGATAGTAGACGGAGTGAAGGCGCCGGCGCCCTTACTGAATGGAAAACTGGATTTGCTGGTCTATGCAGACAGGACGGGGCTGGAACTGTTTGCCAATAAGGGACTCCTATATATGCCTGTTAATATCAATATTGAAGACGGCAACCGCTCTTTGTCGCTGGCAGCCAAAGGAGGGGCAGCTAAAGTTTCCGGTCTTGAAGTGTATGCATTAAAAAGTATATGGCCGTAATAGATGCAGCCTTGCGGGAACGCCGGCAACCCTATATATCAGGCACCGGTCAGGATGGTCAGTGCGGGGAGTAAAAAAAGACCGTCTCAATGCTGAAACGGTCTTTTAATCTGTTTATCGTGATGATGATTAATGATGATGGTGGTGCTCGCTTACCATTTTTGTAAACTCTTCAGCGCTGATGGATTTCGCTTTTGGCCGCACTTTGGTTTCCGCCCACTCAAATACTTTCTGAGACTGGATACGGTTATAGGCATCTTCCACATATTTCCGGTCTTTCATCATGCGGTTAATATAATCCTCTACCCATGGCTGGTCGTCAATAGCTCCCATCTGGCCACCCATATATTGCTGTAATTGCTGTTTTGCAAAATCTTTGATCTCTTCCGGCGACACCTGGATCTCGTTCTCACTAACAATTTTTTCGGTAATCAGGGTCCACTTCAGTTGATTCAGGAATGCAGGCATTTCTGCTTCAATTTCCTCCGGTGTTTTTGCCGGTTTCGGCTGTTCGCCTTCCTGCTGCTGGTTATTTTGTGAGGTCAGCCAGTTTTTTAAGAAAGCTTCAGGAAAATCTATTTCAGTATCATCCACTAATTTGTGGAACAATTGGTCGTGGATCTGGTTACGGCTTTGTGCTGCCCAGTAATTATAAATTTCGTCGTGTACCTTCTTTTTAAAATCTTCTTCGGTTTTTACGTCACCGGCCGGGTACAACTGCGTAAAGAACGCTTCATCCAGCTCCTTTTTTTCTAAAAGGCCCACTTTAGTGATCGTTACTTTAAAGGTTTTCTCTTTTGTAGCCGCATCTTCCTTATTCAGGCCCAGGTCCTGTGCAATAAATTCCAGTTCCTTGTCTTCAAAAGCGTCGCCAAGCCGGATATTGATACTGTCTTCGGCTTTTTTACCGATCAGCTGTTCTCTTACTGCAGGGGCAAAATATTTTACCAAAAGAGAATTGTCTTTTTTAATACCTTCTTCCACTTCGTTGCCTGCGGCGTCGGTTTCTGTAAAGATTACATTAACCACGTTATCGTCCCCGTCAACGGTTTCCTTATCGGCCATGTTACCGTACCGGTTTTGTATCCGTTCAATTTCTTCATTGACCATGGCATCAGTTATGTCGATATTATAACCGGTAATAGCTGCTTTGGCCAGGTCGAGCATTTTAAAATCAGGCTTCAGTCCGATTTCAAAATGGAAATCATAATCTTCCGGGTTCCGTGCATCCAGTTTTGACAGATCATTTTCCAGCGGAAGCGGTTGGGCAAAAATGCTCACCTTATTCGTTTCCAGGTAGTTGATCACTTCTTTGTCAATAGAACGCAGCACTTCATCCATAAAAAGAGAAGGGCCGTACATCTTTTTTATAAGACCTGCAGGCACTTTACCCGGGCGAAAACCGGGGATGCTTGCTTTTTTGCTATATTCTTTTAATGATTTTTCAAAACCGGTTAAATAATCAGCTTTTTCAAGCTTTACACTCAGTTTTTCATGTAGAGGGCCAATTTTTTCTTGCGTAATAGTAGCCATAAAAATTTATAGTTTATTAATTTACAGTTTATAGTTTATAAACCATAAACCACAAACCATAAATGGGGAATGGTCCGGATGAAGGGACTCGAACCCCCACACCTTGCGGCATCAGATCCTAAGTCTGACGTGTCTACCAATTTCACCACATCCGGAGAAGAACTTTAATTTGGGCTGCAAATGTAGTATATTATTCCTTAAAAAAGCAGTTTTTGTATAACATTCCAATAATTTTTATCGTCTTCAAAGAAGGAGCGGCGGGGAGGTGCACTTCCACTCCCGGATTTCATAAAATAATCAGAATCATTTATTTACAGGCAAATTGTGCATCCATATATAAAATATGTAATTTTAGTCGAAGTTTGAACCCGTAAAAAAGAAGCAGCAGGAATCGTATTGCATGAAAACAGTAGAGCAAAAACCTAAATACAGTCTGAACGAGGAGCAGGAAAAAAAGCTTATTTTAAGAGAATACCGGTCTTTACTCCGGGCATTGAAAGATAAGATAAAGCCTGGAGATAAGAATATCATCCGTCATGCCTTTGAGATGGCGGCGGAGGCGCACAGCAGCATGCGGCGCAAAAGTGGGGAACCCTATATTTTACATCCCATTGCAGTGGCTAAGATCTGCGTGGAAGAAATAGGATTGGGAGTCCGCTCTACGATCTGTGCATTGCTGCACGATACGGTGGAGGACACGGATATCACGTTACAGGATATTGAGCGGGAATTTGGTTCTGAAATAGCCCGTATTGTGGACGGGCTGACC
>DASVMC010000600.1:0-3745 GCA_036384555.1 Niabella sp.
GACGGTCCTTTAAAGGGTCCTCCGCGGATCAACTGGGAATACTTACCGCTACAGAGAACAAGGATATCCGTACCGTTTTCAAAGATACCCAGGGCTGCTTATGGATTTCGGTCAACAACCGGCTGCTGTGCATCAAAAATAAGAACGGACATTACGAACGAACCGTTTTCCAGCATGACGTTAACAATCCAACAAGTATCAGCGATGATTTTGTAACTGCTTTTTATGAAGACAATAAAGGAAACCTATGGATTGGTACTCTAACCGGGCTGAACTTATACAATCCGATCACCGGGGATTTTATACATTTTCAGGCCAACCCTAACAGCACCAATTCTCTGGCCAACAACAGCATTCGTGTTATTACCAGTGACAACCAGGGGAATCTCTGGATCGGAACCCAGGATGGCTTAACTATTTTAGACGCAACCAGGCAGCAGTTTACAACATACAAATACCACCCAGATGACCCATCAAGTATCAATCAGAATTCCGTTCATAGCATTTTCAGGGATGCCGGCGGAAATATGTGGGTAGGCACTTTTTATGGCGGTGTAAATATTGCAAACAACCCCAATATCAACGCACCTGTATTTGAGCATAGTTATGTTGTTCCTGAACTGAGCAGCAACATTATCAGCTCCATTGCGATTGATGCTAAAAACAATCTTTGGGTGGGAACCGAAGGTGGCGGGCTCAACTCTATTAACAGAGCGACCAACCAGGTAACGATTTATAAAAACGGACCAACGGGTACCCTGACCTCTAACCTGGTAAAAAAGATCTGCATCGATAAGGATCAGAACATATGGGTTGGAACGCATGGAGGAGGTCTGAACGTTTCTGAAGCGGGGTCCACACATTTCCATCAGGTGCTGGATAGTCTTCCCTTCCTGCATTACCGGCACTCAGAGGTTGTTGCATTACTGGAAGACCATGAAGGGCTTTTGTGGATGGGGGCGCACACAGGCCTGTATGCTTTTGTCCGCTCTAAAACAGTATTAACCCCATCGTCCTATCAAAAAGCCTTGCGTCCCCTACTGAACAAAAATATCAGCGCTCTCCTGGAAGACCGGTTTCAGAATATCTGGATCGGCACACTCAACGGGCTTTATCTCTTTAACCACAATACCAAAACAATTTCTGAAATTCCAATTGTTTCCCATATTAAAAATATCAACTGTATAACAGAAGACACAAAGGGAAATATATGGATCGGCCTGTATTACGGAGGGCTGGGCCGATATAGCAGGGAGCAGCATGCGGTCATACCCGCCACCTTTACAGAGAAATTACCCAATGAAAATATTGTTGGTCTGCTCGAAGATGCGCACAATAATTTATGGATCAGCACCGGGAACGGGCTTGTTCGATACAATCCAGACAAAGGCACCCTGCGAACTTATAACAAAAGCGATGGGTTGCCGGGTAATGAGTTTAACTATAATGCTTTTTTCAAAGCCACATCGGGTGAGCTGTTCTTTGGCGGCATGAAAGGGTTGATCTCTTTATTTCCGGATAAAATCAGGGAAAATAATCTGCGGGCACCTATTGTTTTTACGGGCCTGGAGGTTTTAAATGTACCGGTGAAGCCCAGCGACTCTTCACGTATTTTAAATGAAGATATTAACTACATTCCTGAACTCCGGCTGAAGCATGATGAAAACACATTCACTGTAAATTTTTCTTTGCTGAACTATATAAAATCAGCAAAAAATATTTATGCTTATAAATTACAGGAAGTGCATAAAGAATGGCTGAGAACGCCAACACCTGCAGCCAATTTTACCAATCTCGCTCCGGGCACCTATACTTTATTAATAAAAGGAGCCAATAATGATGGTGTCTGGAGCGCACCAAGGACCCTGAAAATAATCATCCTGCCCCCTGTCTGGGCCACCTGGTGGGCCTACCTGCTTTATCTACTGGCAGCCTTGTTACTCCTGTTTCTGGTTATACGCTTTTTTTATCTGAGAGCATTACTGGAAAGAGATCATGAATTACAGGAAATGAAGCTGAATTTCTTCACCAATATTTCCCATGAAATCCGTACGCACCTTACCCTTATTAAGACACCTGTCGATACCATGGAGCAGGAAAACAAACAGAACCCGGGACTGCTGCGTCAGATAACACGATTAAAAGGCAACACCAACAGGTTATTGCACCTGGTTAGCGAATTGATGGATTTTCGAAAGGCTGAATCCAGCAGCATGAAACTTCATGTCGCCCGTCATGAACTGATCAGCTTTCTTACATCGGTTTATGAAACATTCGAAGATATTTCAATCGCACGGAAAATACACACCTCTTTTATTTACACAGTCAATGAACTATTTTTATATTTCGACAGTGAGCAAATGGCTAAAGTGATCTTTAATCTATTGAGCAATGCCTTTAAATTTACCCCGGACCAGGGAAGAATCGAACTATTTGCAGAGGAAACCGAAACTGCGGTTCAGATACACATAACGGATAACGGAAAAGGCATCGCTCCGGAATATATTAATAAGTTGTTTACCAATTTTTTTCAGGTTGAAGACAGCGCTACTCAGAATACGGGATATGGAATTGGCCTTGCACTTTCAAAAGCTATTGTACAATTACATAAGGGAACATTAACAGTCATCAGCACTCCTGCGCAGGATCACAATGAGGGTTTCACGCGTTTTACCATCACCTTATCGAAAGGATTTGATCACTTCAGGCAAAATGAACTGGCACCGCAACAGGAAAAGCGCCGGAGCGCTGAAACAGCAGCTGCGGATGAGCAACCGGAACTCCGGGGCACTATACTTGAAAACAGCAACCAGTATCATCTGCTTATAGCAGAAGATAACGAGCCCCTGCGGCAGCTTATAAAGGATGCATTGACCGGATATTCGGTACAATTGTGCGAAGACGGTAACAAAGCCTGGGATACGGCAGTGCAAACGATTCCCGACATTATTATCAGTGACGTAATGATGCCTGAAATGGATGGATTCACACTTTGCAACCAATTAAAAACGGATGAAAGGACCAGCCACATTCCCATTATTCTTTTAACGGCAAAAAGTACCCAGACCGACCATGTAACCGGACTCATGAAAGGAGCTGACATCTATCTTACCAAGCCTTTCAACACCGAAGTATTAACGCTCAGCATAAAAAACCTTCTGGTAACACGGGAAAAAATGCGCAGCAAATTCAGCAAAGAATTTACGATTGCCCCGCGTAATACCGTTATCCATTCGGCTGACGAAGCCTTTTTGCAGAAACTCATCGCTATTACAGAAGAGCACCTGGATGACCCTGATTTTGGAGTGGAAAGCTTATCTGTGAAAATTGCAATGAGCCAATCGGTGCTTTACAAAAAATTAAGAGCCGTTACGGATATGTCGGTCAATGAATTCATTAAGTCTATCCGGTTAAAAAAAGCAGCCCAGCTTTTAACATCAAAGCAATACAATGTTTCAGAAGTAAGTCTGATGGTCGGTTTTTATGACCGGAAATATTTTAGCCGTGAATTTAAAAAACAATTTGGCATCACCCCCAGCGAATATACGCGGTCCGATAAAACCAGTGATTTTTAGAATCCGGAGCGTGCCCGGGTATTGAATCCAAGGATTCGCTTTATTAAAAAGCATATATATTCCAGTAGTAAGCAATACCTGTTTAATATTGGTTTTTACGGCCGTTCATTCATTTATAAAGGTCCTGTTTTTCTTAAAGTAAAAGAATCAAAAAGTTGGACAAGCTGTAC
>DASVMC010000601.1:0-9512 GCA_036384555.1 Niabella sp.
GAAATTGTACCAGTAAGCCATTACATCATCCATAAAAGGTATTTTATCAAAAATATGTGCCATTCCTACGACCAGAGATACGGCACCACCCGTTCTCCCCATCAGATCTACCCCGATTTTAGAACTGATATGATTCAGATCTACTGTAACCAGGCCGGGGTTTTGCAGGATAAAATCAGCGTATAAGTCCTTTGGTGTATTGATGCCGAAGTAATCGCCGGGCATCAGTGTGCATGCCGCAATCAGGGCCATCAGCGCTACAAAGCCTTCCACCAGCATTGCTCCGTATCCCACAAAAAGGATCTCCTTTTCATTACCCAGCATCTTTGGAGTGGTTCCTGTGGCGATCACCGCATGGAAACCGGAGATGGCGCCACAAGCAATGACGATAAATATAAAAGGCAATACAGGTCCTCCAATGATCGGCCCGCCGCCATGTACAAACTTCGTAAACGCCGGCATTTGCAGATCGGGATGAATGATCACCACACCGATCGTAAGCATGATAATGGTCCCGATTTTTAAATAGGTCGATAAATAATCCCTGGGAACCAGCAACAGCCATACAGGTAACACAGAAGCCAGGAATCCGTAGATCGTGATGGCTACTGCAATTGTTCCCATTCTCCAGTGAAACAGCTCTCCGATCTCCTTAAATTCCATCAGCCGGTGCCCGCCCACAATGGCTGCTACCAGCAAAACGCCTCCCAAAAGACTGGCCAGGGTGATGCTGTTCTTTTTATACCGCATAATAAGCCCCATAATGAGCGCAATCGGTAAGGTGGAAATTACTGTAAATAATGACCAGGGCGCTTCATACATAGCACTGATACAGGCAAGCGAAAGCCCTGCCAATGTTAAAATGAGAATAAACAAGATCGCAATCCCTGCAATAAACCCGGTTGTTTTTCCGATCTCTTTTCCCGCAATAGATGCCAGGCTTTCGCCTTTATGCCTTACAGAAGCAAAAAGAACCACCATATCATGTACCCCACCCGCCAGCACACATCCGATCAAAATCCAAAAGGTTCCGGGCAGGTAGCCGAACTGAGCGGCCAAAACCGGCCCTACCAATGGTCCCGCTGCTGCTATGGCTGCAAAATGGTGTCCGAAAAGTACATTTTTATTAGTAGGTACATAATCCTTCCCGTTGGCAAACTCATATGCTGGTGTCGTGTTTTTTGCGTTGATGCGAAGCACCTTTTGCGCAATAAAAATACCGTAAAACCGATAAGCAATTGCGAAAAGCAACAAGGCGGTGAAAATTAAGGTAAGGGCATTTACTCCATTCAGAAAATCCATATCATTTTAAATTTAAAAGACAATCTTCCTTGTTGTTATTGAACAGGAACCGTTATTGCATACAAGTCCGGTCAGTTGCTGCTGTAAATCAATACTACGAAAGAATTTTTATTTTAGCTTCCTGGCAAGTATTGCCATGCCAGCCGCTCTCTTATTTATAAATTTCTTCGGGCCATTGAAGCGGCACGCCCTGTACTTCCAGGTAGTGCTGCAATCCTTTTAATAAGTTTTCATTTTCACGAATGGCATGCGGCTCCGTCTTTTTTTGAAGCGAAAAAGCAATCACCATGCCAACGGCTTCGCCTATACCCCATTCAACAGGATGCTCACGGTAACAGCCATTGGTAATGTGTGTGGTGCCTATATTTTTATTTGCCGGTAATAAATTCCGGACCCGTTGCGGTAACAGCGCGCCCAGGGGAATTTGAAATGGCAGGGAATTAAAGTCGATGTAATTATTACCACCGGTGCCCGGATGCAGGTCTATATGATAATAACCAATCCCCACACTATCAAAGAATGGAGCCGCTTTTGCTGCTGCCGGTCCTGAAGCTACCAGCTTTCTGTTCTCTTTTCCCACATGCTCTTCCAGGATCCTGAGCACGGGTTTGATCCGGCGCGACTCCCGTACATAAGGGTATTGCGCTAATCCGTCCTCCGTACCCAGCAGATCCGGGCGCAGCAACAGTCCCGGCCACCCCTGGCCGCCATCCGGCCGTTCCACTTCTGTTTGCAGCCAGTAAAGCAGGGACATACTGAGCGCTTTTGCTTTTGCAACCTGCTGCTTAAAAGTTACAGTATCCACGTCAATAATATTGCCCAGGAAATAATCATTCTGAGGCCAGTTGATCAAACTGAGATTCCCTTTATAAAGTCCTTCACTAAAATTTTTATGATCAATGATGCGCCGGTAGTTCCAGAGATTTAACACATCTCCTGTTGGCTTACCGGTTGGGTCAAAGCCCAGCTTTTTTGGTTGTAATGTAGAGGGACTGGAATAGTAAAGGGATAACAACTTTCCGGACCAGGATGGTTTTAACGGAGGAACAAAATCTCTCCAGAAGCTGTACTGCTCCGGTTTATCGATACGATGTTCTTCCCCTTCCCGGTATTCCAATATAAAGCAACTGGTAAACGCTTGGTTATTTTTGGGGTCCGCCACCTCAGCCGCATGTAGCTCTTTTGTCTGGCTTTTTGATTCGGAACCGGAAACATACTCGATCCCGGCCATGGGTAACAGATCGCCCAGTTCCGTTGCATCCACAAAATAAGTTCCTTTTAATACGCATTCCCTGCCTGTTTCCAGGTTCCTGCATTTCAAGAAATGTACAAGGTCGCCACCTGCGTCTGCTGCTACCGCTTTTGTCCGTAATAGCAGATTCAGTTTTGCTCCATGCAGATAAGGCAGTAAAAGACTGTTCAGCACGGTCAGCGCCACGCGCGGCTCATGACATAACCGTGATACGGATCCATTTCCCGGATTAAAAAACTGCGCGGCTTTTGCCTGTGCGCTTAAGGGATAAAAGCGGGTATAAAAATCGCGAATCTGTGCCCGTAGCTCCAGATAGGACTTTGTTGCGCCCAACGATTCGATCCAGGGATGTTCATCCGGGCAGCTTACTCCCTGTTGCGTAAGCTGTCCGCCAACCCAATTCGTTTCTTCTGTCATCGTAACAGAAAGCCCGTTCCTCAATGCTGCCAGTGCAGCGGCACATCCGCCCATTCCCCCACCGATGATCACCAGATCTGATCTGATCTCACCTGCTGCGGGGGATCTTACCGGATCTGAAGTGGTATTGCCGGCAACCCCGCCACTGAAGCTCATCAGTGCGCCCGTTCCGATCCCCAGCGATTTTATAAAATGTTTTCTTTTCATAGTTCAACCAATACCCGCTTATGAATCTATTTTCTGCTGTTGTTTCAGCAGGCTGTTTTTTAATGCTGCAGCATCCACCTTCTGCACGCTCACCTGATCATCAATAGCTATAACGGCAGCGGTAGCCGCCGATTCTCCCAGGATCATGAATACCGGTTCCATCCGGATAGAACCATAGGCCACATGCGAGCTGGACAAACAGACCGGTACCAATAAATTCTGACATTCCCCTTCTTTCGGAACGATCGCCTTATAAGCGATGTTATAGGGCCTGGGAACGGCAACTCCAAAATCACCTTCGTTCTGAACAAACCCTTTCTCCGTCACGTATCGCTGAATGTTATGGGAATCCAATGTATAAGAGCCCATCCCAACAGAATCCGGGATCATCCGTTCTCCCAAAATTTCATGTTCCGTCATTACAAAATCACTGACCATCCTTCTGGCTTCCCGTATATACAACTGAAACGGCCAGTTGCCATTATCCTTAAATTCATCCTTTGCCAATCCCCATTTATTAAATTCCTGCTGCACATCACGGGGTATGCGCGGGTCTGTAGCAATAAAATAAAATAGCCCCTGCTGATACTGTCTGTGGTTATCGACAATTTGTTTGCGCAGCCTGTAAGACGCATCCGGATACTGGTAATTCATCCCGATGTAATCTGTGCTAAACGGTCCGTGATTATTTGTATCCGTTTTCAGATTGGGAATCGGATCAAATTTGTGAAACAATTCGCGCCAGCCGCTGTTCAATACCCGCACCAGTAATTCATACTGTGCCGGATCATACCCCACAGGCTCTGGGAATACGACGCTGTTTTCCGGGTGCGAGGAAAAGCACATCCGGTAACAATACGCCTGCACTTTTTTATCGCCCGAGCCATAAGCACCCGGGGCTTCCCCTGAAATGCCCGGCAGCAGGCCGCTTGAGGCATTGCCCGGAACTTTATAGGGATCAACCGGTGATTTAAAATAGTGCCCGTGATGGAACACCCCTGTTAGCACCCCGGCCCATTTTTCATTATAGACCGCAGAAGACTCCCTTCCAATAGTATAGCTGACCCCGGCTGCAGCCATCAGGTCGCCCTCGTAAGTAGCATCGATGAACACTTTACCGGCATACCGGTTTCCCTTTAATGTGCTGATGGCCGCGATCCGGTTGTTCTTCATCTGCACTCCCGAAGAACGATCCAGCCACTCATCCCGGAACACCGGTATGTTCTGTTCTTTAATAAATGCTTCAAATACCTGCTCAGCCGCATGGGGCTCAAAGATCCACATGGTCCGGCTCGTTCCATCAATAGCAGCCGTACCCTGCCCCTTATTGCCGTACTGTTCTTTTTTTTGCCACCGCCAGGATCGGGGATCTTCGTAATGCAACCAGATCCTGTGATAAAAATCGCGGGTCAGGCCGCCGATCACCGCTTTATTTCCCGTATCCGTAAAACCCAGCCCGCTGGAAGTCATACCGCCCAAATGTACTTCGGGGCATACGATCATTACTGATTTCCCTAACTGCTTCGCTTTTACAGCTGCGGTAACAGCAGCTGCAGTACCGCCATAAATAATAATGTCTGCGGTCCGCTCTTCCCTGATCCTATCAGGAACTTTCAATCCGGTAATACTTCCGGAAACAACGGCACCACCGCCTATTGCCAATGATTTAATGAATTTTCTTCTTTGCATAAATATTGTTTTATAAGAAAAGCTTTTAGATATTCGGTTTTAGACAGGAAGTCATCTGCCTTTGGCTGTCCGCTAAAACTGATCTTTTTACTTCATTTGGGATTTATTGTATCCATTACAAAATTAATGAGGTAATGACAGAAAGAATGATGTCATCCGGCGCGAGATCAATGAAGCCGGAGCAACCTCATAACCTGATGGGATGCTTCGGCTGCGCTCAGCCTGACGATTAGAAAGAACCTGTCACTTCAATGAACTTGAATGCATCACGCCTTTTGTCATTAACAGCTTGCCGCTGAATTATTTTTTTCCTTTTTCCAAAAGCGGATCATCATGCAGCCATTGCTGAAGCGCCTGCACATCAATTTTCTGAACCGGCTTTTGTTGCTGAATTGCCATAGATGCAGCCATAGCCGCAGATTGACTCAGTACCATAAATACAGGTTCCATCCGTATAGAACCATAAGCAATATGGCTGGAAGACAAACAAACAGGTACCAGCAGGTTGGTGCATTCTGTTTCTTTGGGAGTAATCGACCGGTATGCAATAGGATAAGGTTGTTTGACGTGCACTTCCACATTGCCTTCATTTTTTACCATTCCATTCACCACAATCCGGTCACAATTGTGACTATCCATACCATAAGAAGCAAGGCCGATACCATCGGTAACCGTCGTTTCGCCTGTACAATTGTGTTCTGTCATTACATAAGCTCCTACCATTCGCCGGGCTTCTCTTACATAAAGCTGCGGTGTAAAATGATCCTGGTTCTTATACTCATCCCTGGGATATCCCCAGTTGCGGATAAAATTCCTTAACGTATCCGGAACTCTTTTGTCTGTTGCCATAAAGTAAAGCAACCCCTTGGTGTAGGATATGCTCTGACGGATCATCGCTGCTCTTTCTGTATAACCTGCTTCCGGCCAGTTCTGATTCATCCCGATCATATCTGTAGAAAAACCTCCGCGGTTGTTGACATCCGTTTTTCGATTGGGCATTTTACTCCAGATGAAATAATGATTGATCTGTCTCATTTCAGGTTGCGCTTCAATAAGACGGATCAGCAGTTCGTATTTTGAAGGGTCATAATCAGCGGGGCGTGTAATAGGGATTCGGTTGGCAGCGCTGTCGGTAAGACAGATCCTGAAATTATAGGCCTGTATTTTTTTATCGCCTGTCCCGGCCGGAACGGGCTGGTTACCGGAGATGCCCCATACCAATCCGCTTTGCGCATCTCCCGGAATTTTATAGGGGCTGATGCCGTCAGGGAACTGATGGTAGCCCGACTGTTTATGATATTCCGGCAGCTGAAATCCATTTAACGTTTCTCCATAAACGGCATTATCTTCCCGGCCTGTGAAATAGGAAACTCCTGCCTTTGCCATCAGGTCACCTTCATAGGTACAATCTATAAATTGTTTCGCCCGCACCACCACCGGGCCATCCTTTACCCGACCGGTTCTGGTAAAACGGGCTTCTGTTATAGCAGCACTTTCCTTTATTAACCCATCAATTTCTGTTTGCATCAATACCGTAATTTTTCCTTCTTTCAAAAAATCATCCATTACAGCTGATGCAATATGCGGTTCGAATGTCCATTGCTCACCGGCCTGTTGGTATTTTTGGGCAACTCTTTGATAAAATTGCCGGGAAAAGCCGGTGATCGCCTCTTTTATACCGGCATCTGTTTGTCCAAGCCCGCCGGTGGTCAATCCTCCGATCCAGTTCCCTGGTTCAATCAACAGTACCGTATTACCACATCTGGCAGCTGTATATGCAGCAATTACACCAGCCGCTGTACCGCCATAAACACAGATATCGGTTGTATAGGTGCGGGAAGCCGTGGTACTGCCCGTAACCGCGTTCCCCATTAAAAAAGAAGCCGTCATTAAGATCAGAAATGCAATCGATTTATAGTTCATTGCTTACGATTTTTTATTATTTAATTGCGCTTTATCTGTTTTTCCCGCCTGTTTGCGTTCATCACTCCTGACACGAACCGGACCGCAGAAGGTCATGCTGCCAGCCTGTATGAACTGCAGCGCCGTCTCTGTTTATTCCGGATCATCAGTACCCGGGGTTCTGGTCTGCCTGTGAGAGCGCGCTGTTATTATCAATCTCTTCCTGGGGAATCGGCCACAATAAACGGGCATCGATAACCGTACGTCCCACTAAACCCATTGCAGTCTTTACGGTCCCTGTCCGCTTCAGATCATACCACCGTTTTCCTTCTACCATAAATTCCAGCACCCTTTCTTTTAAAACCGTATCCCGGAATTGTTCCTGGCTCATTCCGGATGTAAAATCCACGGCAGCTGGTGCTGACGGGCTGTATCCATATGCCCGTCTGCGGATCCAGTTCAACCGTTCCAATGCCATGCTGGTAGGCCCTCCGTTAGCCATACAGGCTGCTTCCGCATATATCAGAAAAGCTTCCGCATACCGGTAAACGGGATCGCTGTATGTTGCCAGTCCATCGCTGCCGGTAATAAATTTTTTGAACAGGACCGGCGTAGCAGACGGCAGCGAAACAGAATCTCCTCCGGGACCAAGATATTTCGTATATAAATTGAAGTTCTTTCTGAGGTCCTTACTATCCCATGTAGCTAAAAATGACTTCATATTAGGCAGCCAGGCATATACGCCGCCGCTGCTGTAATTGTAGGGCGGCGTATTGGGCCGGTGCAAATAGCCGGGTAAGGCTGATTGCCGTGTATCGGAATGATGGATCGATAACACATCTTCCGAACTGGTTGTTACTGCAAAGATCTTATAAAAGTCATCTGGTTTTTGCACATTTACAAGAGTATAAGCGCCACTTTTAATAACATCATCTGCTTCCTTTGCTGCATCGGCCCATTGTTCCCTGGTTAAATACACATCCGCTAAAAGCAGCTTCGCAGCCCATTTTGAGGCTCTGCCCGTCTCACCTCCCACAGATTCCGGCAACCCGTTCACCGCAGCTGTCACATCCTCAATAATAAGCTTATACACGTCCTCTTCCGATGACCGGGGCACGTCAATCTGGCTGACATCCACGCTCTCTTTTGTTTTTAAAGGTAAGGGCCCAAATCCCCTGACCAGGTCAAAATAGGATAATCCTCTTAAAAAGTGCGCCTCCGCCAGGATCCGGCTTTTTAATGCCTCGTCCATATCAATACCAGGAACATTTTCCAGTACGGAATTAGCCTGGTTAATGGTGCGGTAAAAAGTAGCCCATACATCACCGGCACGGCCGATATTGGCCACATCCAAAATCTGGCTGAATACAGAAATGGGCGCCTGGGATCCACGGCCTTCCTCATAATCGGAATGATTCACTAAAAACAACCAATAATTAATACCATAATTATCAGCTAAGGAAGAATACGTCCCGGTAATCGCCGTTTGCGCATCAGCAGCATTTTTATAATAGTTCGCTTTTGAAATAAAACTTTTTGGAATTTCTGTTAATTGCTTTTTACAGGCGCCTAATAACGCAATACATCCTATATATATAATTAATTTTTTCATGTGTATATTTTTTATTGATTTTAGCCACATGGGATTTCACATAAAATTTTCATCGGCTTTAATGTGTCCTGATAGCTACCGGAATGCCCCGAATATTTTTATGATCATTTCATCCGTTCCTTTTTTATATGTTAAATGACCCGGTGTCTGTCCGGATGGGAATATTGTATCCACCTTCATCCATGAACAACCACTTCCTGCTTCATTAAAACCGGAGCTCGATCCCCGCTCCAAAAACACGGGCATTAGGGTACCCGCTTTCATCCGTACCAATAAACAGCCGGTCTTCTATTGATTGTGAGTCGCTGCCCCTGGTATTCACTTCCGGATCCAATCCGGGATATTTGGTAAACGTGAACAGGTTGGTTGCCTTTACATAAATACTGGCATCACTCAGCCAGTCCAGTTTCATTTTCTTAACCGGCAGGCTATAAGATAACTGAACCGATTTTACCCGCAGATAACTGCCATCCTCAATAAACCGGTCGGATGGCCGCATCTGGGTCAGCGAGCTCAGCTTCGGATATTTTGCGTGCGGGTTGGGATTGTCTGCCGTCCAGTAATTACCAAAAAGGTCTGCAAACTGGTTTTGTGTCCGTTGAAAAGAATTGAGGTTTGTAAAAGCAGTAGCAAAAAAGATGTCATTCCCTTTTACGCCCTGCAAAAAAACGACCAGGCTTACATTTTTATAGGAAAAACTGGAATTGAACCCGTATTCAAATTTGGGATAGGGACTGCCCAGAATGACCCGGTCCAGTGGAGTAATAGCTCCGTCCTTATTGACATCAACAAATTTGATAAATCCGTTGTCATCCAGACCGTCTTCAAGGTATCCGTAAAAAACGCCTAAAGGCTGCCCTACCCTGGCCAGATTATAGCCGGGTAATCCAGAGGTTTGTCCTGCTGTAACAATATCGCTTCCCCCCGCGATCTTCAATACTTTATTCTTATTCGTTGACAGTTGTGCAGCAGCATTCCATTTGAAACCGCCGGTTAATATGTCCGCATTTACGCTAAATTCAAGACCCTGATTTTGTATTTCACCCACATTCCGGAGCATATATCCAAAACCGGAAGAAGGCGGCAGGGGCACAGAAGCTAAGAGATCCCTGGTATTTTTCTTATAGTAAT